>NZ_JARVII010000003.1:0-142831 GCF_029813755.1 Ottowia cancrivicina
GGATATTTACCATTGCGGGGCGTGCCATCAAATAAATTAAAACGATCGCGAGGGCTAAGCCATTTGTCTTCTTCTTCGGCATCTTTGAAAAGAAAAGAAGCATAACCGTCGAAATTGCATTCCAGGATGTGCATGTCATTCTTTCGGGGGAGCTGGTTTCGATCCGGGATAGGTTCCGTCTAGCAGGCTCTCGCGGATTCTGTTCAGTATATCGACAGCTCTATCACGATTATTAATGCGACCTAAATCTCTGTTTATTGCATTGTAATAATCATCACTATGCAAACTCGGATGGTAAGCCCCTGGCGCCGTGCTGCCGGGCCGGCTGGGCAGGAAAACACCGTTTGCCGCTGAATTCAGGTCTATGGGCGGGTTGAAGCTGCCCAGCAGGTCGCGGATGCGCTGGGCGCGGCGGTCGCCATAGGGCACGATGTGGTGCGCGGCGGTGTCTGGCGGCCTTGGCACGCCTGCAGCCTCAAGGTTGCCGCCCAGTATCTCGGAAGGCGTTTTGTCCCGCATCTGATCGTCCCTGTCTGGCGGCGGCGCAGAGGGGTTGATCAGCGGCGCGGGGGCTGCCGGAATGTGGATTTGCGGCAGCAGCGAGGGCAAGGGCGGCAGTGAGTCCTCGCCATAACCTGGCGTGCCGCGCGGCCTCTCAAGGCGCGGGTCATAGCCGGGCGGGCCATAGGTGTCAGGCGGCGGCGCGAGCGGGAAGCCGCCGCCCACGGCGCCAGGGCCGATCCAGAGCGGGGGCGCAAGCTGGACCAGGGGTGTATTGACGGGGCCGGGCGCGGGCAAATCAGGACGCCAGCGGCCATCGGGGTCGAAATCGAACACGCGGCCGGTTGGCCCGGGACTGCCGCCTTGCGAGCCGGGAGCGTTGCCAGGGCCGCCGCTGGGCAGGCCCGCCGGTGAGCCGCTGCCTGCCGAGCTGCCGCCTGTTGAACCGCCGCCTGGCGTGCCGTCCTCTGGCGAGCCGCTGCCCGGCGTGGGGCCAATGGGGCCTGAGGCGTTGTTTGATGGCTTGCCGTTACCGGGCAGCAGTCTGGGTGAAGTCAGGGTTTCGCAGCCGCTGCCGCCATGCCTGCGCACGCGGCGCGATGAAGCGCCGTCTCTGCGCCAGTCATCGTCGCCGTCATCGCAGCTTGGCGAATCGTGCCAGTCATAAGGCGCATCGTGATCGCTTTTTGCGGCTGCCTGCTCCTGCTGCCCCTGCTGCCCCTGCTGGCGTTCCGGCTTCCGGGCGCGGGCGGGTATCTGGCTGGCAATGGAAAGCGGCAGCGGCAACTGGGTCAGATCCGTCTGTGCGCCTTGGCCTGCGGCGGGAGAAGGCGGGACGGAAGGCTCGGGCAGGGCGGCGGGGGAAGGCGGCGCAATAGGCCGGGCCGCAATGGGCGTCAGTCGCATGGCAACTCCTGTGCAGAACGAAGGTGGAAGACAAGCGGCTGCATGTATACGTGAAATAGACTACCTACGTAAACTATTCAATTACTGGCGTATCGGGAATTGACCATCGTGCCAATACGGATGGAGCGCCGCAGGCATTGATTCTTCAGCACGCGTATGCCAAGCCATCTTTGATGGCCATTCCTGAAAACCGTCGCGCTGACAACATGGCGGAGAACCCAGGCCAATTCACGCGGCCGCGCCTGCTGGCTGATTTTCCCTTTGGCAGAAACCGTCAAATTCATGGAATTCCGGGCCTGTCAAATGGCAATCGGGCGCGCCCTTTATTGCCATGATGAACGGTGATGCCAATATAAGAAACGGGCAACAAAAATGGCCCCGCGCATGGCTGGCCCAGAATTTTCATCACCCGCAAAAATGCAGCCTGCCTGGTATGCGCCGGGACGATTTTCATTACCAGAATGGCGGAAAACCGCAATCCGCTTTCGAGCAAAAGAAGAAGTATTCCTGGTATGCCCCTCCATCAATTCTGATGAGAGCCGCGCGGCTGGGTCTAATTTCCCAGCGCGCTTTGCGCCATCTTCCAGCGTCATGGAGCCAGAAGCGCTACATAGGACCATGATTAACCTATGCATCCAATCCTGGCCGCTGATTTGCCGCACTTTTGAGAAATAGCGCTGCATCGTAGCGGCATCCGGATGTTTCCGAGCAGCCTTCTGGTATTTACCCGGCCAAAACCGACACACTGAATCAAGAATGATCATAAAAATACGGGCCATAGACTTCAGAAGCACGGCTTTAACTTCAGGGCAGAAAAATCATAATATAATATATCGATCCAGGTTGTACCCATCCATGCTTTTGGGCGGACATCAAGGGATGAATTATCACATGACAATGGCCGATCATTTTTCGCAAAATCTAAAAGAGATGCCTTCATGAAAATCATGAAGGCATCGCGAGTCACCTGGCATTATTGCCAGAATGGCGAAAAATCACATTCCGGGTAATATAGGTATATTTTCTGTTTTGGCTCACCCTCGATGATGACATTAGCAGAACGAGCGGCGCTGATTCCCCAATAGGCTTTACGTCCATCTTCCAGCACCAGTGAACCATGAGCTCTACATGAAACCCAGACGATTTCGTGCATCCAGTCCCGTTCGCTGATTAACCGCGCTTTGGAAAAATAACGCCGCACCGTGGCTATGTCGGGCTTGAAAGTACTGCAATCAGGCTCTCGCAGTTCTTTGCCGCGCCCGTGACTGCCTTCAATATGGATTCGTCGAATAGGTGGAAGTGGTGATGGACACAGCAAAATCGTGGATTCGTATTCCATGATTTCCGAGCAGTTTTCTGATATCGGTTGCGCCGGAGATTCGATGGCCGAAATCAAAATAGCTGACAAGCATATGCCCCATCTTAATACATGCCTCATTTCCATTGGGCGGTAAGCGCTTCAGACCCAGTTTTACGGGACACAATAGGATGAGCAAAAATTTCTGATTCTGGTATTGAAAACTCATTACGAAGTTGCTGTATCAACCATTTTAGTGATGTATTTTGTTCTGCAGTAACCTGTTCAAATACGAGAACTTGTTCTTCTTCTGTGGATAATTTACTAATCCTTATCTCCTCTCGCATTTGAGCGGCAATGTTTGTTGACAAATTTTCGTATTTTAGTGTCTTGCCATTTCCAGTGGTGATGGTGAAATTGAAGCTTCCATCCGGATTGCTGGTTTCCTGATGATTTTTGGCCTTGTAAGCCATACCTGCCAGTTCGATTCCAATGGAGTCGCTATTGGAAGGAAAACGGTCGCCAGCCTGTTTTTCCCTTTCCCGCTGGGCTTCTCCTCTTGGATCATGTTTTTGATTCAGCTTCGTTTCTTCAGGCGAGCAGCTTTTTTCTTGCGCGCAGCGGCTCCTGAGTGGCCCTACATGGTTTGTTGTCTGATGTTTTACGGGCTATTTTGGGGTGCAGGCTGCTTTTCCCTGCCCAACCGCCGCCGCAACACCAGCCGCTTGACAAGCAAAAACATGGGAAACGACAGTAAAAACGCTAAAAATCCGTGTCCCACGCTCCACACTTTGAATGACACGGGAATCACTTTATTGTCGGCGGCGATTCGGTAGCGCGCAGTCATAAAGGCATTGGTATCCAATCGGTTGTTTGCGTAAAACAGCTCGAACGTGTCGGACGGCAGGCGGGTCAGTTGCAGGTAGATGCCTTCGCGGTCGCGCAACACGGTGTCTTCGCGCACCAAGGTTTCGCTGCTTTTCCATTGGTTCAGCGGTTGGGCTTGGATTTCGCCCTGCGTGTTGCGGACGGCCACGGCAAACAGCGGGCTGATTTCGTTGCCTTCGGCATACTGTTGTGCCGGGCGGTGGCGTATGCCCCAGGCCAACGCCATAAAAATGGCCAACCATAGGGCGAAATTTAGGGCAAGGCTGACGGTTTTGGCGATTCCGGTAACGAAAAATTTGCGGGTGTTCATATTGCCTGAAACGGATAAAGCCGTTTTCAAACGGCCTTTAAATCCTGTGCATGGCTTTGAACAGCTCTTCGTCCTGCATACGGATTCAGCGAAGCGGTCTGGTAAATGGTTCCGTCCTTGTCAATCAGAAAGTGGGCGCCATTGGCCTTGTCCTGTGCGTAGCTGTTCAAGGTTGAATTGACCGAAGGAGATTGGGTCTGATAGATGATCAGTCCATTCACCTTTGGCATTTCCATACGCTCAATCTTCGGGCTGATGGTTTCGCGCCCTGCTGCCGTTTTCAGCAGCACCCTTTCATGCTGGACGTGGCCTTTGTCGTCAATGTTGAGCTGGGAGGCGCCGGTTGCCGCGCCTTTGGCGGTTGCCGCTGTGGCTTGCTGCTGGCCAGCCAGGGGCGGGCGGGCATCGCGCGCCATCCGCGTGAGCGTTTGGCTGTTGCCGGGCGTGGAGGGGCTGGAGGCTGGCTGCGGGCTGTCTGCGCCGGCGGGCTGCGGCTGGGGCGCATCGGGCAGGGATTGAAGGCTGCTGCGGGAGGCTGTGCTGGATATTCCATTCATGGCCTGCTCCTTGATGAAAACCCTGACATTCGGGCAGTCCGAAGGCTATACGTAATATTTATTCCTTGCAATATATATGTTTCGTTTATGGCTGATATGTTCGTAAAACTTGTCAATTGTCATTTTCACAAACTAACCGGACGCTTGTCCCTGCTGCCGCCGCCATTTCAGCCCCCTTCGTACACTTCATCCAATGACCGGGTCTGACGCGCTTTCTTCCTCATCTTCCGCCGCTGCCGCCCACTCGCCGCAGTTGCTGGCCCAGGTGGCCGCGCTGCCGGCGCTGCCGGGGGTGTACCGCTACTTTGACGAAAAGGGCCAGGTGCTTTATGTGGGCAAGGCGCGCAATCTGAAAAAGCGCGTGTCCAGCTATTTTCAAAAGAACCACGGCGGCACGCGCATTGGCCACATGGTCAGCAAGATTGCGCGGCTGGAGACGACGGTGGTGCGTTCCGAGGCCGAGGCGCTGATTCTGGAAAACAACCTGATCAAGCAGCTCGCGCCCAAATACAACATTCTTTTTCGCGACGATAAAAGCTACCCCTATCTCAAACTGACGGGCACGGGGCATGAAAAAGACACGCCGCCGCCTGCGGCCCCCAGCGCGCTGGCGCACGCGCGGCTGGCTTATTACCGTGGCGCAGTGGATCGCAAAAACCGCTATTTCGGCCCTTATCCGAATGCCTGGGCGGTGAAAGAAACCATCGAGCTGCTGCAAAAGGTGTTTCGGCTGCGCACGTGTGAGGATTCGGTTTTTGCCAATCGCACGCGGCCTTGCCTGCTTTATCAAATCAAGCGCTGCACCGCGCCTTGCGTGCGCCTGATCAGCCATGAGGATTACGCGGCGGACGTGGCGCGCGCCGGGCAGTTTTTGCACGGCGAAACGCAGGCGCTGCTGCAATCGCTGCAAGCGCGCATGGCGGCGCATTCAGAGGCGCTGGAGTTCGAGCAGGCCGCCGTGCTGCGCGACCAGATTGCCGCGCTCTCGCGCGTGCTGCACCAGCAGGCGGTGGAAACGGGCGGCGAGGCTGACGCCGACATTCTGGCCGTGAAAGTGCAAGGCGGCCGCGCGTGCGTGAACCTGGCGATGGTGCGCGGCGGCCGCCACCTGGGCGACCGCGCCTACTTTCCCGCGCAAGTGCAAGACGCGCTGGCGGGCGAGCGGCTGGACGAAGCCGGGCACGACAGCATCGAGGCGCGCGTGCTCGATGCCTTCATCGCCCAGCACTACCTGCACGTGCCCGCGCCCGCGCACCTGATTGCCAGCGCGCCCGTTTCCGCTGCGCTGCTGGACACGCTGGCGGGCAAGGAAGAGCGCCGCATCACCGCCACCTGGGCGCCGCGCGGCCAGCGCCGCGTGTGGCTGCAAATGGCCGAGCAAAACGCCGCCTTGCAACTGGCCCGCCTGCTGTCGGAAGAAGGCTCGCAGCAGGCCCGCACCCGCGCCCTGGCCGAGGCGCTGAACCTGCCTGATGACGATCTGGACAACCTGCGCATCGAGTGTTTTGACATCAGCCACACCGCTGGCGAGGCCACGCAAGCCAGCTGCGTGGTCTTTCACCACCACAAGATGCAAAGCAGCGAATACCGCCGCTTCAAGATTGAAGGCATCACCGGCGGCGACGACTACGCCGCCATGCGCCAGGCGCTTGAGCGCCGCTACGGCAAGCTGGCCCAGGCGCTGCACGGCGACGAGCCGCAAGAGGTGGAAGCCGCGCGCGCGCGCCTGCCCGATCTGGTGCTGGTCGATGGCGGCAAAGGGCAGGTTGCCGTGGCGCGCGAGGTGTTCGCCGCGCTGGGGCTGGAGCTTTCGCGCATCGTCGGCGTGGAAAAAGGCGAAGGCCGCAAAGTGGGCCTGGAGGAGCTGGTCTTTGCCGATGGCCGCCCCAAGGTCTGGCTGGGCCACGACAGCGCCGCGCTCATGCTGGTGGCGCAAATCCGTGATGAAGCCCACCGCTTTGCCATCACCGGCATGCGCGCCGCGCGCGCCAAAACCCGTGTGGGCGGCAGCCGCATTGAAGAAATTCCCGGCATCGGCCCCCGCCGCCGCGCGCGCCTGCTGCAACGCTTTGGCGGCGCGCGCGGCGTGGAAAACGCCAGCGTGGACGACCTCGCTACCGTGGAAGGCATCTCCCGCACCCTGGCCGAGGCCATCTACAAGGCGCTGCATTGAGCGGTCGCCCGGCGCCTGTGCAGCGCCCGCTCGCAAAGGAAGGCAGTCCAGGCAGGCGGAAGGCGGGCTTATTTCGCTCCTTTATCAATAGCATGAGGTCCTAGTGGAAAGGGCGCGAGGCGGCATTTCAGATGCCCTGAATTCGCTCCTTTTTTAAAAGCCTATTTGCAATCTGCCTGCGGGCACAAAAGCGTGGACTCAAGCGGTTTGCGCCTTGCGGCTTATCCCGATCTGCTCTTTCGCCCCTCTCGGCCAGACTCTGAACAGGTTTAAGACAAAACGAATTACTGCGCCTGCACCGAGCCGGAAACCGTTACGCGCACCGTGCTGGTTCCTGGCTCTACGGCCACAGCGGCCTTTTTGCTCAGCAGGCTGGCTGATTCAGGCGCCGCCGCATACATGGCGCGCGGCATGAATTCATCGTTTTCATTGCCCACGCTCACTTCGCGCAGGGTGTAGCTGGCAAAACCAAAGGCGCGGGTGATTTCGGCGGCGCGCGCCTTGAAGGCATCAATGGCCTGCTTCTGCGCTTCGGTCTGCGCCTTGGCGCGCTGCTCGCGGCTCAGGTCGAACTCCACATGGGAAACCGTCATGGCGCTCACGCGCGCCGCCGCTGCGGTAATGCGCGGAAAGTCGCGCCCTTGCAGCAGCACCGAGGCGCGGCCCTGCCAGCCGCTGATCTTGTTGTTGCGGTCATAGCGGGGAATCACGCTGAATTCGCCCGTTTGCACGTCCATTTGCTGAGGTTCGGCGGTTTTTCTGGCTTCTGACAAGGCGGCGTCCAGTGCCGCGCGCAGGTTTTCCTGCACCTGAGCGGCAGAAGCGCCTTCGCGGTCGGCGGAGAGCGTCAGCATGAGCAAGTCCTGTCGGACTTCAACGCTGCCCTGGGCAGCCAGCTGGAGAACGTTCTGGGGAGCGGTCATGGTCATTGGGCGGGTTTCAGCCTGCGCCGCAGCGGCCAACGCGAGCAGGGCGGCGCACAGTCCGAGGCGCGTGGCAGGCGAGAGTCGGGAAGAGGTCATGAGATTGAAAAGATGAAAAAAAGCCGCCAGAACCCGGCGGCAAGGGGAAAAAACGCGAAAACTCAGTCCGTGCTGCTTGCGCTGCCGACTGACGCCGGCACTTGAAGCGTTGCCAACGCAGGCGGCGCTTCACCCGTAGCTATTGGCATGGAAACCACGGCGCCATTGGCGCTACCGGCAGCTGCAGATGGCGGGGCCGCTGGAGTCATGTGCGCGGCCATCTGGGCTGCCATGTGGGCAGCGTCGTGCGCCGTGTAGCCGCGCACCTGTTCTCGCAGCAAGGCGCGCTCTTCGGCGGAAAGGCGGCGCTGCGTGGCGCGCTGTATGGCGGCAGGCGTGCGGTAATGCGCTTCAATGCTGTTCCACAAGTCGCTGCGCTGAACGCCAGGCGCGCCTTCGCCTGCTGGCTGCGCCCAGCAAGGGCTGGCGGGCCAGATGAAGGCGAACAAGAGGATTGAACGGACTGCTGACATGGCGCAGCGGAGCTTCGCACAAACGCCCGCATTTGCCACTCCCCGGCATGGCCGGTCAGTGGCAACAGACGTAACACAGTGAAATCCGGGCGGCAAAACTCCGTTTTTCGCGTTTTGTCAAGGCCACAATCGCCACCGTTACAAATTCGACCTCAGGAGAATCATGAACCAGCTCGCCAATCGCACCGACAAGATCGTGGTTGTTGATGATGACGCCCGCATTCGTGACCTGCTGCGCCGTTATCTGGCGCAGGAAGGCTTTGAAGTGATCGTGGCCGAAGACGCCAAGGCGCTGTCACGCATCATGCTGCGCGATGCCGTGGACCTGATCGTGCTTGATTTGATGATGCCTGGCGAAGACGGCCTGTCTGTCTGCCGCCGCCTGCGCGCTGCGGGCGACAAAACGCCCATCATCATGCTCACGGCCAAGGGCGAGGACGTGGACCGCATCGTGGGCCTGGAAGTGGGCGCGGATGACTACCTGGGCAAGCCCTTCAATCCGCGTGAGCTGCTCGCGCGCATTCACGCCGTGCTGCGCCGCCGCCCGCCGCTGGAAGCGCCTGGCGCGCCCGCTGCCGAGAGCGAGTCGGTGAGCTTCGGCCCCTTCGTGTTCGATCTGAGCGCCCGCTCGCTGCACAAAAACGGCGTTGAAATCTCCCTGACCACGGGCGAATTCGCCATGCTCAAAGCGCTGGTGCGCCATCCGCGCCAGCCGCTGTCGCGCGAAAAACTCGCCCAGCTGGCGCGCGGCCGCGAATTCGAGCCGTTCGACCGCAGCCTGGACGTGCAGATTTCCCGCCTGCGCAAGCTCATTGAGCAAGACCCGGCCAGCCCGCGCTATATCCAGACAGTGTGGGGCGTGGGCTACGTTTTCGTGCCCGACGGCGCCAACTGATTTGCGCTGACCGCGCGCTTTGTCCGCTCTGGCCTGCCAAGGAAACACGGCGGGCCATTTTTGTATGCCTTTCTTTCCCAAACCCGCACATGTCTGACAGCGCCGAATTGTTCGATTCCATGAGCATGCCGCTGGAAGGGCTGCCGCCGTCCGCTTCTTCTCCCCAGAAAAGCCCGGCGCGCCGCAAGCGCAGGCGCTCCGGCACGGGCCTGAGCCTTTTCTGGCGCACCTTCTTTTTGCTGGCGCTGATGCTGCTGGGCAGCGCCCTGGCGTGGTATCAGCTTTTTCGCACGCTGGAGCACGAACCGCGCGCCATCCAAAGCGCGCGGCAGGTCGCCTCGCTGGTCAATCTCTCGCGCGCCGCGCTCATCCACTCCGACGCCATCGCCCGCATCTCTCTCATCAAAACGCTGGCCGAGCAGGAAAAAGTGCGCATCGCTCCGCACGAGCCTGATGACCGCTTCACCCTCTTTGACAACAGTCCCCTGGAGCAGCGCATCAGCGAGGAACTCGTGGCGCGCCTTGGCCCCGGCACCCTCGTGGCCAGCCGCGTCAATGACGAGCCGGGCCTGTGGGTCGGCTTTTCCATCGAGGGCGACTCCTACTGGCTGCTCATGGACCGCTCGCGCGTGAGCGCTGTGCTGGGCGGCGGCGCCTGGCTGCTGTGGATCGTGGGCCTGTGCGCCACCTCCCTGGTGGGCGCTGCCTTGCTGGCGCGCCTGATCAACCGCCCGCTCAAAGACCTGGCCGTGGCCGCCGCCAGCGTGCGCAGCGGCGACTACGTAGGCCACCGGCTGGAAGAAAACGTGGCCTCGCGCGAAGTGCGGGAAGTCAATGTCGGCTTCAACCGCATGGCCGACCAGCTCTCGCAGATTGAGCTGGACCGCGCCCGCATGCTCGCCGGCATCTCGCACGACTTGCGCACCCCGCTGGCCCGCCTGCGGCTGGAAACCGAAATGAGCGTGCCCGACGAACAGGCCCGCGAGCACATGGCCGCCGACATCGCGCAGGTGGACTCCATCATCAACAAATTTCTCGACTACGCCCGCCCTGAAGAAGTGGAAATGCACCCTGTCAGCCTGGCCGAAGTCATTGAAGGCTGCATCTACCCCTTCAGCACCCGGGAAGACATCCGCATCAACGCCACCATTCCGCTGGATTTGCGTGTCATGGCTGACGAAGTGGAGCTGGGCCGCGTGTTCTCCAACCTCATCGAAAACGCCCGCCGCTACGGCAAAACGCCCGGCACCGGCATCACCACCGTGGACATCAGCACCAACTTGCACGAAGGGCGCGTTTTTGTGCGCGTGCGCGACCACGGCCCCGGCGTCTCCGCCGACAACCTGCCCAAGCTCACCCGCCCGTTCTTCCGTGGCGACAGTGCCCGCACCGAAGCCACCGGCGCGGGCCTGGGCCTGTCCATCGTCGTCAAGATGGTGCAGAACATGGGCGGCCTGCTGCGCCTGACCAACAGCCTGGAAGGCACCGGCCTGGTCGCCACCATCCGCCTGCAGCAGGCGACCGCCCAGCCGCAGACAGGCAGCCGCCGCAATGGCCGCAGCCGCAAGGCCGATCCGCAAGCCTGAGGGCCTGTTCAAAGCCACGCCGTGGGCGTGAAAAGCGCGGACCCGGGCGCTCGTGGGCGCCGCAAATTCTTGTCAGGCCACAGTGTTATTCGCTACTCTATACATAGCATGATGTCCTGATGGAATCTGCGCCAAACGCATTTTTTACCCTGTTAGGTCTGCTCTTGTTTTGATGCAAATGAACGCACTGCCGCTTGCAGCGGCGCTCCTGCCGTTTTCTCTTTTGCTGCGCGGCAACACTGAGGCGGGCGGTCTTATCAAACATCAAGGCGCGCCCGCGTGAACAGGCACATAGTTCAAAATTTTTGATACCTGAAGGAGCATAAAAACGATGGCACGAGACGATGCACAGAAACCCCAGGCCGCCAAGGCCAAGAGCGGCAAGAGCGCGCCGGCAGCCAAGGCGGCCCAGCCGGCAGCCGCCAAAACCGGCAGGCGCGCGCCCGAAGTGCGGCCCGCCGCTGCGGGCGACACACCGCCCTCGCTGCAACGCAAGGACATTGAAAACTTCGTGGCCCGCAAAAGCGCTGTTGCCGCGCAAGACACGCTGGTTTCCGCCGCGCAGGGCCTGATTGACCCGCAGGCGCCCGGCACGCCCGCCGAGCGCGCCAAGGCGCTGCGCGCCCTCATCGAAGGCGCATCGCCCGACGATCAGCGCGCGCTGCGCAAGGCGCTGGAGCGCCACGCCACCCTCTCGCCGGGCAAGGTCAATCCTGACGAGGAGCTGGCCGATGACTGGCGCGAAGGCGGCTACCCCTACAAGAACCTGCTGCGCCGCAGCACCTACGAAAAGCAGAAATTCCGCCTGCAAGTGGAGCTGCTCAAGCTGCAAGCCTGGGCCAAGGAAAACGGCCAGCGCATCGTCATCCTCTTTGAAGGGCGCGACGCCGCTGGCAAGGGCGGCACCATCAAGCGCTTCATGGAGCACCTCAACCCGCGCGGCGCGCGCGTGGTCGCCCTTGAAAAGCCCACCGACGCCGAGCGCGGCCAGTGGTACTTCCAGCGCTACGTGCAGCACCTGCCCACGCATGGCGAAATCGTGCTGTTTGACCGCAGCTGGTACAACCGCGCGGGCGTGGAGCGCGTGATGGGCTTTTGCACCAATGACGAATACCGCGAATTCATGCGCCAGGCCCCCGAATTCGAGCGCCATCTCGTGCACTCGGGCATTCACCTCATCAAGTTCTGGTTCAGTGTGAGCCAGGAAGAGCAGCGCCGCCGCTTTGCCGAGCGCAGGGCGCACCCGCTCAAGCAGTGGAAGCTCAGCCCCATCGACAAGGCCAGCCTCGACAAGTGGGACGACTACACCCGCGCCAAGGAAGCCATGTTCTTCGAGACCGACACCGCCGACAGCCCGTGGATCGTGATCAAGAGCGACTGCAAAAAGCGCGCCCGCCTGAACGCCATGCGCTACGTGCTGCACAAGCTGCCCTATACCAACAAGGACGTCACGCAGATCGGCAAGCTCGATTCCCTGATCGTGGGCCGCGCCTACGCCGTCTATGAGCACGGCGAAAAACCACCCCTGATGCCCTGATCCGGACGCGGGGCCGCCCGCCTCGCGCCGCCATTGCGCGGATAGGCCGTCGCGCGGCGGCCCCATCTGGCCAGCGGTGCGCCCTGCTGGCTCGCCTGACCGTCAGGGGCGGAAAAACGAATCGGGCCAGGCCAGGAGTTTCGCCTCTTTTTAGCTCCTTGTTCCATAGCATGAGGTCCTAGTGGAGCATGCGCGAAATGGCCTTTCAACCCTATCAAATTAGCTCCTTTTTTTAATGCCATGCGGCATGGCTGAGGCCGCCCCGCTGGCTCGGCTCTCCCTTTCATCCCTGCGTCCGCCCTGGGCCTGCAGCGCGGGCGCTTTCCATGCGCCCTGCATAAGCAGGCCGCGAGCAGGTTCTGCTTTCCTCGCCCGCACCCACGGCGCTGGCGCATCCCTGCGCAGGCGCTGCCGCGATGCGCAGCTGGTTTGGGAGCGCGCAGCCCTTCATTTCACATCAAAAAGAGGAGCAAATTTGAAGGGATCAAAACCGGTTCTTGCGCCCATTTCACTAGGACATTACGCTATTGAAAGCAGAGCGTAATAACTCTTTCCGCTCACGGCCTGCGGCCCGGCCGAAGCGGCAAAATGCCAGCCGCCGCCCGCCGGGGCAGGCAGGCCGCCTTCATGGCGCGCCGCGCGGGCTGGCTGCCGCTTCGGCGCTGCGCGCCCACCACGTCCAGATGGCCCAGGTTTCGGCCTGAAAGTAGGCGGGCGTGACGGCGGGCGGGTGCAGGCGCCAGGCGTTGTAGGCCATGTTGTGCACGGGCGAATACCACTGGGGCAGCAGGTAGTGGCTGTGGGTGATGACGCGCTCCAGCGCCCGGCAGGCGGCCAGGTAGTCCGCGTGCCCGCGCGCGCCGACCATGCGGGCAATCAGCTCATCAATGGCGGCGCTGGCGGCGCCGGGGTAGTTGCCCGAGCCTTCGGCACGGGCAGCGGCGCTGCCGAAAAGCTCGGCCATTTCCTGCCCTGGCAAGGCGGCGCCGGCATAGGCCAGCGACGTGATGTCAAAGTCAAACCGGTCCAGCCGCTGCTGGTAAAGGGCGAAATCGACGGCGCGCAGGCTCAGGCGCACGCCGATTTTTTCCAGATTGCGCTGCCACGCGCCCACCACGCGCGCGCCTGCTTCGCTGCTGTCCAGGTATTCCAGCGCCAGGGGCTGGCCTTGCGCGTTGCGCAGCCAGCCGCTGGCGTCGGGCCGCCAGCCGGCCTCGGCCAGCAGCGCCTGGGCGCGGCGCAGGTTGTGGCGCAGGCCGTGGGGGCCGTCTTCGGGGCGGTCGGTGCGCGGCGGCTCGAAGGCGGCTCCGAAGGCGGCGGCGGGAATTTGAGCGCGCAGCGGCTCCATCAGGGCCAGCTGGGCGGCGTCAGGCAGGCCCTCGGCGGCGCATTCTGTGTTGCCGAACAGGCCCTTGACGCGGTTGTAGCTGCCGTAGAAAAAGCGCCGGTTCATCCACTCATAGTCCAGCGCCAGGCCCAGCGCCTGCCGCACGCGCGCATCTTGCAGGGCTGGGCGGCGGCTGTTGAGCACGTAGCTTTGAAAGCCGGTGGGCAGCCGGTGGCGAAAGCTGCCTTTGACCAGCTCGCCCGTGGCAAAGCGCTTGCCGCTCATGCGCCGCGCCCAGTCGCCAGCGGAGAACACGCGCATCAGGTCGAACTCGCCCGCCTTGAAGGCTTCCAGCCGGGCGGTGTTGTCGCGGTAAATCTTGACGAGGATGCGGTCGAAATGGCCCGTGCCGCGCCGCACGTTCAGATCGCGCCCCCAGTAAGCGGGGTCGCGCACGTAGGTGATGTCTTTGCCAAAGCGAACGGGGCCGATACGGTAGGGGCCGCTGCCAATGGGCGGCTCCATCACCACTTCATTGAAGGGCTTGCCCTGGCCCCATTGGCGGCTGAACACGGGCAGCGCGCCCACGGTCAGGGGCAGCTCGCGCGAGGGCTTTTTGAAGCGAAAGCGCACGGTGCGCTCATCCAGCGCGTCAGCGCCCGCCACATCGGCCATCAAAGTGGCGTAAGCGGGGCGGGCGTGGGGGCCGGTGAGGGTGTCAAAACTGTGCTTGACATCTGCGGCCAGCACCGGGTCGCCGTTGTGAAAGCGCGCCTGCGGCCGCAGGCGGAAAGTGGCCGAAAGGCGGTCGGGCGCCACCTCCACATCTTCGGCCAGCAGGCCGTAGGCGCTGCCCGCTTCGTCCAGCGAGCCGATGAGCAGGGTGTCAAACAGCAAGTCATCCAGATACGCAGGCGCCGTGCCTTTGAGGGTGAAGGGGTTGTATTTATCGAAAGTGGACACGCGAAAGCTGCTGACCAGCCGCAGCTCGCCGCCCTTGGGCGCGTCGGCATTCACGTAGTCGAAATGGGCAAAGCCGGGCGGGTATTTCAGCTCGCCCCACAGGGCGTAGCCGTGGGCGGCGAAGGCGGCGGGGGCGGCCAGCAGAGCAATCAGAGTCAGCCCCGCGCAGGCCCGTGCAAAGCGGCGGATTCGATACATTCGCGGATTCTGTCTCACACGCACTCACCGGAGTTTTCATTCATGACACAGGGTTTTCTGGCGGGCAAGAAGCTGCTCGTGACCGGCGTTTTGTCCAACCGCTCCATTGCCTACGGTATTGCCCGCGCCTGCCGCGCGCAAGGCGCCGAGCT
Source organism: Ottowia cancrivicina (assembly GCF_029813755.1). Taxonomy (NCBI): domain Bacteria; kingdom Pseudomonadati; phylum Pseudomonadota; class Betaproteobacteria; order Burkholderiales; family Comamonadaceae; genus Ottowia; species Ottowia cancrivicina. Next base: position 14,786 of record NZ_JARVII010000003.1, read on the forward strand.
GGCCTTCAGCTACGTGGGCGAGAAGTTCAAGGGGCGCATCACCGAGTTCGCCGCCGAGTTCGGCAGCGAGCTGGTGTTTGACTGCGACGTGGCCGATGACGCGCAGATTGAGCGCCTGTTCGCCGATCTGGGCGCGGCCTGGGGCCGGTTTGACGGCTTTGTGCACTCCATCAGCTTTGCGCCGCGCGAGGCGATTGCGGGCAATTTTCTGGATGGCCTGTCGCGCGAGGGCTTTCGCATCGCGCACGACATCAGCGCCTACAGCTTTGCCGCCATGGCCAAGGCAGCGCTGCCGTATCTGAACGACCGCTCGGCGCTGCTGACGCTGAGCTATCTGGGCGCGCTGCGCGCCATTCCCAACTACAACACGATGGGGCTGGCCAAGGCCAGTCTGGAAGCGGCGGTGCGCTATCTGGCCGAGGCGCTGGGCCGCACGGCCGATGGCCGCTGCGTGCGCGTGAACGGCATCAGCGCCGGCCCCATCAAGACGCTGGCGGCCAGCGGCATCAAGGACTTTGGCAAGCTGCTGGGCCGCGTGGCCGACGCCGCGCCGCTGCGCCGCAACGTGACGATTGATGACGTGGGCAACGTGGCGGCCTTTTTGCTGAGCGACCTGGCCGCAGGCGTGACGGCCGAAATCACCTATGTGGACGCAGGCTTCAGCCAGACGGCCGGGCTGTCGGCGGACATGGTCTGAAGCCCCCTGCTTTTCAGAACCTGTTCACAGACACGAAAAAAAGGGCGCGCGCGGCGCCCTTTTCTCATGGCAGACGGCGTCTGCCCGAGGCAATCGCTTTGTTACTGCACGATGCGCAGCGCATCCACGTCGATCTCGGTGGTTTCCATCACGTCAGCGTCAACTTCACCCACGATCTCCACCGTGGTGCTGGCCGCAATGGGCTGGCCTTGCGGGAACAGATGGCCGTCAATGTCCACGCGGATTTCGCCCGTGCCGTCGGAGAAGATGTATTTGTCGCCGCGTAGCTGGCGCACGATCTTGCCGCGCAGGGTCACATGCTGGTCATCCACGGGGTGGGCCAGAATGGCCTGCACGCTGGCAGGCGCAGGGGTCGAGCCAGGGCCGGCGTACTGGGCGAAGGAAGCGGCAGCAGCGGCCATCAGGGCCAAGGCGAGAGCGGTTTTTTTCATGGCGTCTCTGAAAAAAGTGGAGAGAAAGGCGCGCATTCTGGCGGCCTGCCGCGCGGCGGCGCGGGCGCTGCCATCTAAATTGAGCGTTTAATGGGTGTATCAGAAAGCAGGGGGCGCGCTTGACGCACCCCCGCTTTCTTTCTGCCGCTGCCGCCGGTTTGCGCGCTGACCTCCGGCTTTCAATTCCCTGGCCCCCAATTCCGCCTGGGCATTGGGGGCAAGAGCGGCTTGATACAGTCGCCGTTTTTTCCGCTTCTTCTTACTGCAAGACAAAGGCATTTGCACATGGCACGCATGGTTCACTGCATCAAGCTCGGCAAAGAGGCCGAGGGACTGGACTTTCCGCCCTATCCGGGCGAGCTGGGCAAGCGCATCTGGGAAAGCGTGAGCAAGCAGGCTTGGCAAGACTGGCTGCGCCACCAGACCATGCTCGTGAATGAAAACCGCCTGAACATGGCCGACCAGCGCGCCCGCGAATACCTCAAGCGCCAGATGGAGGCGCACTTCTTCGGCGCGGGCGCCGATCAGGCCGCAGGCTACGTGCCGCCCACCCAGTAAGCGCCCAAAGAGCGCTTCGGGAGCATCCGCCAGAAAGGGCGACCGCGCGAAGCGGTTGCCCTTTTGCTTTTTTGCGCTGCCTTCGCGCCGCCGGGGGCGCTTTCAGCCGCTGGTGGCGGGCGGGCGCTCCAGCCGCCACTGCGTCAGGCGGCCATGGACGAATTCCGCCGTCACGCTGGAGCCGCCGCCATCGCGCCAGCGCCAGGCTTCGGCCTGCGGCTGGCTGGCTGGCTCCACGCGCTCGCCCAGCGCGCCCGTCATGGCCACCACATGCAGCAGCGGCAGGCGCGGGCGCAGGCGGGCGTTGAGCATCACGGCGCTGTCCACATAGCCCAGGGGCCGCGCGGCGGCGCGGCGCATCACCGCCAGCAGCCGCGTGCAGTGCAGCAGCGCCCATAGCACCACGCCGCTGGCCGCCAACGCCAGGGCTGGCCAGCCGCCCTTGAGCCAGGCCGCAGACAGCAAACCCAGCAAGGCCAGGGGCACAAGCAGGCGCGCGGCGTTCATGCCTTGCGGACCGCTCAATGCCCGCCGTGCGCGGCGGCGGAGGTCATCAGCCGGTCCACCAGTGCGATGGCCAGCGCCGACAGCAAAAAGGTGAGGTGTATGCCTGTTTGCGCGATCAGCATGCGGTCGGAATAGTTGTCGGCGTTGATGAAGGTTTTGAGCAGGTGAATGGAGCTGATGCCGATGATGGACAGCGCCAGCTTCACCTTCAGCACGCTCGCGTTCACGTGGCTGAGCCATTCCGGCTGGTCGGGGTGGTCCTCCAGGTTCAGGCGGCTGACAAAGGTCTCGAAGCCGCCGACGATCACCATGATCAGCAGGTTGGAAATCATCACCACGTCAATCAGCGCCAGCACCACCAGCATGATGACCGTCTCATTCAGCGCCGCCACGGGCGCGCCGCTCTTGTAGCCAATGCTCTCCACCAGCGCCTGCAAGGCATGCTTGTTGCCAAAGGCCGCTTCCACCAGATGCCACAGCTCCATCAGAAAGTGCGCCACATAAACGCCTTGCGCCACGATCAGCCCCAGATACAGCGGCAATTGCAGCCAGCGGCTGGCAAAAATCAGGGCGGGCAGAGGCCGCAGGCGCGGCGGCGAGAGATCGGCTTGATTCATGACGGGGCGTGAAGAAAAAAGCGGCGGATTTTAAAAATCTTGCCCACAGTCTGCTTCCCGGTCAGGCGCTGGCTGGCCAGCCTTGGCGGTCTTGGCCTCAGAACCTGTTCAAAGCCAGCATTCAGAGGCTTCCACAAGAGTGTTTTGCTCTTACAAGAGGAGCAAATTTGAGGCCATGAAAACGTGGCTTGCGCACTTTTCACTAAGACCTCATGCTATTGAACAAGGAGCTAATCAAGGCGTGAAGTCCGCTTGCGCATGAGCGGGCGGCGCTGCTGTAGCCAGCTTCGAACAAGACGCCCGCGCGGCCTGCCAGCCTGCGCGGGCGTTTTGCGCGCTGCGGCGCTCAGTCGCGGTCGGTCTTGCTCAGATCCACTTCCTTGAGCGCAATCAGGCGCGTGCGGTAACGCAGCTTGTGATAGACGAGAAAGCCGAAGAACACGGGCAGCCCCATGTAGGTGACCAGCAGGCGCTCCCAGTCGAAATCGCCGTCCAGTATCAGCTTGGTGTCTTGCCCGATGATGACCAGCACGCACAGCGCCAGCGCCAGCAACGGGCCAAAGGGAAACCATTTGGCGCGGTAGCGCAGCCCGGAAAGCGGCCTGCCTTGCGCCACCCAGGCGCGGCGGAAGCGGTAGTGGCTGATGGCGATGCCCACCCAGGCAATAAAGCCCGTCAGGCCCGAGGCAGCCAGCACGTACTGGTAAGCCGCGTCGTTGCCCAGTTGCAGCATGTACACGCCCAGCACCAGCGCGCCCGTGGCCAGCAGGGCGGGCATGGGCACGCCGCGCGCATCCACCTTGCCGAAGGCGGGCCAGGCCAGGCCGCTGCGCCCCATGGCGTAGAGCATGCGCGTGGAGGCATACATGCCCGAATTGCCCGCCGAGAGAATGGAGGTGAGGATGACGGCATTCATGGCCGCCGCCGCAAAGGCCAGCCCGGCGCGCTCGAATACCAGCGTGAAAGGCGATTTGGAGATTTCATCCACGTCCGCGCCCAGCAATTCGGGGCTGGTATAGGGAATAATGAGGCCGATAATGGCGATGGCGAGAATATAGAAAATCAGGATACGCCAGAAAACCTGGTCAATGGCGCGGGGAATGTTTTTTTCCGGCTCCTCTGATTCGCCAGCGGTAATGCCAATCAGCTCCGTGCCCTGGAATGAAAAGCCCGCCACCAGAAAAACCCCCAGCGTGGTCAGGAACTGCCCGCCCAGGCTGCCGCCCAGAAAAGGCGCGTCGCCCATGCTGAAGTTTTTCAGCCCGATATATTGGCCGCCCATGATGCCGAAAATGGTGAGCACGCCGATGCCGAGAAAAATAATGACGGTGACCACCTTGATGAGCGCCATCCAGTATTCGGTTTCGCCATACACGCGCACCGAGGCCATGTTGAGCAGAAAAATCATGCATAAAAACAGCAGGCTCCAGCCCCAGGCGGGCATGAAGTTGCGCAGCGGCTCCCAGTAGCTGATGACGACGGCGGCCACACTCACGTCCACCGCCGCCGTGATCACCCAGTTGAACCAGTAATTCCAGCCCAGCGCGAAGCCCAGCGAAGGATCGACAAAGCGCGTGGCGTACGTGCTGAAGGAGCCGGAAACGGGCATGAACGTGGCCATTTCGCCCAGCGACGTCATGAAGAAATAGACCATGAGGCCAATGGCGGCGTAAGCCACCAGCGCCCCGCCCGGCCCGGCGCTGTGAATGGCCGAGCCGCTGGCCATGAACAGGCCCGTGCCAATGCAGCCGCCAATGGCGATCATGGAAAGATGCCGCGCCTTGAGGCGGCGCTGGATATGGTGGACAGCAGTGTCTGACATGAATGTGAATGCTGAAAACGAAAGCCGCAATTGTGCGTGAGGCCGCGCGCCAAGGCGCGGCGGCAGGGGTTGCCGCAGGCGGCGGCGCGCGGCGCAGGCGATCCAACCCCCGGTTGGATGGTTATGTGAAAAATATCGTTTCGGGCGCGGCGCAAATGTGGTTTGATACGCGCCTTCGCTGAAGCGGCGCGGCCCGCGCCGGTTTTCCCTATTCCGACAGGAGCAAATGAAATGAAAAAGCAACTGGCATGGCTGGGCGCCGCCGTTCTGGCGCTGGCTTGCACGCAGGCGCTGGCCGACCGGCTGGAAGATATTCAGAAAAAAGGCGTGCTGAAAGTGGCCTCTTTTGACAGCAATCCGCCTTTTGGCTTTGTGGATGCCAAATCCAAGAAAATCGAAGGGCTGGATGTGGATTTTGCCCAGGCGCTGGCCGACAAGCTGAAAGTCAAGCTGGAAGTGATTCCCACCAACCCGGCCAACCGCGTGCCGCTGCTGGTTTCGGGCAAGGTGGATTTGGTAGTGGCCAATTTCACCATTTCGGAAGAGCGCGCCAAGCAGGTGGATTTCAGCATTCCCTATTTCGCTTCGGGCCAGCAATTCATCATCAAGCAAGGCACGGCGCTGGAAAAGCCCGAAGACCTGAACAAGCTGCGCGTGGGCGTGGACAAAGGCACCGTGAATGAGGGCGTGATTCGCAGCCAGTTTCCCGGCGCCACGGTGGTGGCGTATGACGACACGCCTTTTGCCTTTGCCGCCCTGCGCAACGGCAATGTGCAGGCCATCACGCAAGACGGCCCCAAGCTCATCGGCCTGCTGGCCAACGTGCCCGATCGCGACAAATACGTGATTCCGCCATTCACGGTGTCTGAAGACCTGATTGGCATTGGCATTCCCAAAGGCGAGGCGGCGCTCAAGAAAGTGGTGGACGAGGCCCTGCTGGAGCTGGAAAAAAGCGGCAAGGCCGAGCAGATTTACAACGCCTGGTTCGGCCCCGACACAAAAACGCCGCTCAAGCGCCTCTATAAAATCGGCCAGGAAAAACCGCAGGCCAAATAAAACCATGTTTTGTAACGCCCTGTTTTGAAAAGGGCGCGGCCCGGCCCGAAACCCTGCCGTCGCTGAAAGGCAGGGTTTTTCTTTTTTGCAAATGAGCAATGGCACATGGCGATGAATGTTTTTGGCGAACTGCTCGCGCCCCAATATCTGGGCTGGCTGTGGCACGGCTTTTGGGTGACCATCGGACTGTCGCTGTGCGTGTGCGTGGCCGCCACGCTGGGCGGCTTTGCGCTGTGCGTGGCGCGCCTGCAAGGGCGCGGCGTGGTGCAGTGGGCGGCGCGCGTTTATCTCTCGGTGTTTCGCAACACGCCTTTGCTGGTTCAGCTGTTTTTCTGGTATTTCGGCGCGAGCGCCTTTTTGCCTGAAGGCTTTTTGCCCTGGCTGAACACGCCCCGGCAGATTGAAGTGGCCGGGCTTGCGCTGCGCTGGCCTTCGTTTGAGTTCATTGCCGGTTTTTTCGGGCTGACGCTGTTTACGGCGGCTTTCATTGCCGAAGAATTCCGCGCGGGCGTGCAGGGCGTGGGCGCCGGCCAGCGCGCCGCCGCCGCCGCGCTGGGCCTGACGCCTCTGCAAGCGTGGCGCCACGTCATCTTGCCGCAGGCGCTGCACAACGCCTTCTCGCCCCTGGTGGGCCAGTACATGAACGCGGTGAAAAACAGTTCGCTGACGATGGCCATCGGCCTGGCCGAGCTGTCTTACGCCTCGCGGCAGGTGGAAACGCAAACGTTCAAGACCTTTCAGGCGTTCGGCATTGCCACGCTGCTGTATCTGCTGCTGATTGCCGCAATGGAAGCGGCCTCGCAGCTGTGGCAGCGGCGCGGGCGTTTTCGCCGCGCGGGGCGTGAAGCGGTGAAGGCGGCGGCATGAATTTTTCCGTCGTCTGGGACAACCTGCCTTACCTGCTGCTGGGCGCCTGGCCCGATGGCCCGCTGGGCGGCGCGGCGCTGACGCTGGCGCTGAGCCTGGCTTCGGGCGCGGCTTCGGCCCTGCTGGGGCTGGCGCTGGGCATTGCGCTGGCCATGCTGCGCCAGCGCGCGCTGCGCGCCGCGCTGCTGGGTGCGCTGGCGTTTTTGCGCGCCATTCCGGTGCTCATGCTCATCTTCTGGGTTTACTTTTTGCTGCCCATCGCCTTCGGGCTGGATGTGCCGGAGCTGCTGACCGTGGTGCTGGCGCTTTCGCTGGTGGGCGGCGCGTATCTGGCGCATTCGGTGTACGCGGGCATCAGCAGCTTGCCGCCCGGCCAGATGCAGGCTGCGCTGGCGCTGGGCATGACGCGCTGGCAGGCCATGCGCCGCGTGGTGCTGCCGCAGGCGCTGCCGATGATGCTGCCCTCCTTTGTCAATCAATGGATTGCGCTCATCAAGGACACCTCGCTGGCTTACGTGATTGGCGTGGGCGAGCTGTCTTTCGTGGCCACGCAGGTGAACAACCGCGTGATGGTCTATCCCGCCGAAATCTTTCTGGCCGTGGCCGTGCTGTATTACCTGATGTGCGCCAGCCTGGATGTGGCATCAGGCTGGCTGCTCAAGCGCCAGCCCGCGCGCGCCTGGCAGGAGCCGCAAGCGGACTGACTGCGGCAGGTTTTCAAGGTCAAATCGCCCGCAAGTCCTGGTGGAATGGGCGCAGGACGCTCTCTTTTTTGGAGCATACGGCGCGCCTTTCGCGGTTGCGCCGGTTGTGCTCAGTCGCGCGTGGCGCGGCGCTGGATGGCGTCAAGATAGGCGTCGCCGTCGAAAGGGCGGCCGCTGGATTGGGCGTCGGCCAGCATCTGGCCGAGAAAGGCCATGACTTCGTGGTGGGCGCGGTGCAAATCGCCCTGCCGGGAGGCGAGCTGCTCAACGGCGTGGCGAATGCCCCGGGGCTGGTCGATGCTGCATTGCTCGCTGATGGACAGGTGCATGGCCAGGTGCAGGAAGGGGTTGGCCTGGCCGTCCAGCTCCGGGTAGGCGCGGGCGATGGCGCTGGCTTCGTCGGCAAAGTCGGCGTGGTATTCGGGGTGTTCGGCAATCCAGTCAGCGGCCAGAGTTTCGATGGGTTGCATGGGCTGGCCCGCGCGGCGCTTGGCCCACGCGCGGCAGAAGAAGCGGCGCACTTCGGCAGGAGAGGGGGTGAACATGGCGGCGGCGCAGGTGTTTCAGGCCAGCGTCTGCTGCATGGCGTGTTGCAGGTCGCCCTGCAAATCAGCCGTGTCTTCCAGGCCAATGGCAAAGCGCACCAGCGTGCCGCGCGCCAGATGCGCGGGCCAGTCATGGCGCATGGTTTGCAGCTCATACGGCATGACCAGGCTGAACGGGCCGCCCCAGGAGTAGCCAATGCGAAACAGGCGCAGCGCATCGCAAAAGGCATCGACTTGTTCGCGGCTGAATTTCTCATCTATCACCACGCTGAACAAGCTGGCGGCTGCCCCCTGGCCTGCCGCATCAGCCGCGCCGCAGACGGCTTGCCAGTGCGCATGGCCGGGCGAAGCGGGCAGCGCGGGGTGCAGCACTTGCGCGAAAGGGGCCTGGCGCGCGGCCCATTCGGCCAGGCGGCGGGCGCTGCGGTCGGCGGCGGCGTAGCGCAAAGGCAGGGTGGGCAGAGCGCGCAGCACGGCTTCGGCGTCGTTGCCGCCCACGCCCAGGCCCAGGCGCATGTGGCAGAGCTTGAGCTTGCGGTGCAGGGCCGCATCGCGCGTGACCACGCTGCCCATGAGCACGTCGCCGCCGCCGCTGGGGTATTTGGTGAGCGCCTGCACGGAAATGTCCACCGCCAGCCCGCGCCCGTCCAGATTGAAGGGGTTGAAGGCCAGGCCCGCGCCCCAGGTGTTGTCCAGCGCGCTGAGCACGCCCAGCTCGCGGCACAGGCGCGCCTGCGCCAGCAAGTCAGGAAATTCCAGCGTGACGGAGCCGGCCGCTTCCAGCCAGACCAGACGCGTGCGGGGCGTGACGCGATCGGCCAAGTCGGCCGGCTTCATGGGGTCATACACCTGATGGGTGATGCCGAACTGGCGCAGCTCGCCAGCGGCCAGGTCTTTGCCGGGGCCGTAGGCGTTGTCGGGCAGCAGCACTTCATCGCCCGTTTTGAGCAGGCCCAGATTCACCAGCGCCAGCGCAGCCAGACCGCTGGGCGCCAGCAGGCATTGCAGGCCGCCTTCCAGCGTGGCGATGCGCTCTTCGAGCGTGAAGGTGGTGGGCGTGCCGTGCAGGCCGTAGGTGTAGGCGCTTTTGTCCATCCACTGGCGTTCGCGCATGGCCGCCACGTTGGGAAAGAACACGGTGGACGCCTTGTGCACCGCCGGCTGCGGAGCCTCGAACTCCGCAGGCGGAACGTAGGGGTGGTGTATGAGCCGGGTGGACGAAGCGCGCGGCACGGATGCGGCTGGATCGGCGGAAGTTGTTGCAGTGTGTGGCATGAGCGCGATAGTAGTGCCTGGCCTGACAATGGCCGCTTTTGCAATGGCTTCCAGCGCAGACCCGCCCATGAGCACCGTCACCCTCTATCACAACCCCCGTTGCAGCACGTCGCGCCATGCGCTGGAGCTGCTGAAGGCGCGCGGCATCGAACCCGTCGTCATCGAATACCTGAAGAATCCGCCCACGGCGGACGAGCTGCGCCGCATCGCCGCCGCCACGGGCCAGCCGCTGCGCGCCCTGATTCGCACCAAGCAGCCTGAGTACCTGGAGCAAGGGCTGGATAACCCCGCGCTGACGGACGATGAGCTGCTGGCCGCAATGGTGGCCACGCCCGTGCTGATCAACCGCCCTATCGTGGTCACGGAAAAAGGCGCCCGCCTGGGAAGGCCGCTGCAAGCCATTGAGCAAGTGCTTTGAGCCAGGCCGCCGCGCTTGAACCTGGCCTGGATTCAATGCCCTGGTTCAAGGCCCAAACCGGCCTCAAGTCCTGGTGGAATGGGCGCAACCCGCTATTCTTTTCATAGTAATCCGCCAGCCGGGCCGCTGGCAGGCGCAAAAAAAATCGCCCGGCGCTACTGCCGGGCGATTTCGAATGCTGGTAGGCGCGATTGGACTCGAACCAACGACCCCCACCATGTCAAGGTGGTGCTCTAACCAGCTGAGCTACGCGCCTTCGTTGTGAACGAAGCGGCGGATTCTAGCAGTAAAAAAGCAGACTTTTCTCTGGCGCTTGCGGCCCGCATCGGCGCGGCTAGCGCCTTTTGGCGCTGCGCACGCCGGGCACCTGCCGCACGGCGCGCAAAGCGTCGGCCAGATTCAGCGTGCTGCTCACTTCCACGGTGAAGGTCATCCAGGCCGCGCCTTTGGCAGACTGGGTTTGCACGCCGGTCACGTTGATTTTTTCGCGCGCCAGCACGTCGGAAATATCGCGCAGCAGGCCCTGCCGGTCTTGCGCCTCCACCGAAATATCAACGGGGTAGGCAGCTTGTGCGCCAGCGCCCCAGGCCACTTCGATGATGCGGTCCGGCTCGCGCACGATGAGGTCTTGCAAATTGGGGCAGCTCTTGCGGTGCACGCTCACGCCCTTGCCGCGCGTGACGTAGCCCGCAATGGCATCAGGCGGCGCGGGCTTGCAGCAGCGCGCCATCTGGGTCAGCAAGGAATCCAGCCCCACCACCAGCACGCCGCCTTTGCCCGCCGTGGCGCGGCTGGGCTTGCGCAGCAGCACCTGCCCTTCGGGCGGGGGCGGCGGCTCCGGCTCTGCGGGGCGCAAGGCGGCTTCGATGGTGCGCAGCGAAAGCTCGTCTTTGCCCACGGTTTCAAACAGCGCGTCGGGCGTTTTGTAGCCCAGCGAAACAGCCAGCTCTTCCAGCGCCAGGCTGGTCCGGCCTTCGCGCTGAAGGAGCTTTTCCACCATTTCGCGACCACGGGCGATGGTTTCGCGCGTGTGCTGCGCGTTGAACCAGGCGCGCACTTTGGCGCGGGCGCGCGAGCTGGCGATGTAGTTCAGCTCGGGGTTGAGCCAGTCGCGCGAGGGGCCGCCTTCTTTGGCGGCGGTGATTTCCACCGTCTGGCCGTTTTTCAGCGGGGTGTTGAGCGCCACCATCACGCCATCCACGCGCGCGCCCCGGCAGCGGTGTCCCAGCTCGGTGTGCAGGGCGTAGGCAAAGTCCACGGGCGTGGCGCCGCTGGGCAGGTCAATCAGGCGCGCGTCAGGCGTGAAGACGTAGATGCGGTCGTCAAACAAGGTCTGCGATGCCGTGGCGTCCGATAGGTCATGCTCCCAGGCCAGCAACTGGCGCAGCACGGCAATCTTGGCGTCATAGGCGCTGGCGGCGCTCACGCCCGCGTAGCCTTTCACGCCCGCTTCCTTGTAGGCCCAGTGCGCGGCCACGCCGTTTTCGGCGTGCTCGTGCATGGCGCGCGTGCGGATTTGCACTTCCCAGGGCTTGCCGTCCGCGTCGCGCACCACCGTGTGCAGCGACTGGTAGCCATTGACTTTGGGCTTGGCGATGTAGTCGTCAAACTCGCCCGGCACGGGCGTGTAGTGCTCGTTCACCCAGGCCAGCGCGGCATAGCAGTCCTGCACCGTGGGCACGATCACGCGCAGCGCGCGCACGTCGTAGATGTGGGCGAAATCCAGCTTCTTGCCGCGCATCTTGCGCACGATGCTGTAGATGTGCTTGGGCCGCCCGGACACCTCGGCATCCATGCCCAGCGCGCGCAGCGCCTTTTCAATAAAGGCGCGGCGCTCTTCCAGCGCGGCTTCGCGCTCGGCGCGGCGCTCTTCCAGCATGTTGGCAATGTGCCGGTACACCTGCGGCTCCTGCGCGCGAAAGACCAAGTCTTCCATTTCCCACTTGATCTGCCAGATGCCCAGCCGGTTGGCCAGCGGCGCGAAAACCTCGTGCGACTCGCGCAGCAGCGCCGGCGGCAAGGCGCGCCGCTGGGCGGCAAACCAGCGCAGCGTTTGCAGGCGCGAAGCCAGCCGCAGCAGCACCACGCGCAAATCGCGGCTGAAGGCCAGCAGCATCTTGCGCACGTTTTCCGTCTGCTGGCGCGCGCGCTCCGGCGTGGAAAGCTCCTCGCGCCCCATGCGCGAGAGGCGCTGCGCACGCTCCAGCCGCACCGCCTCATGCGCCAGCCGCGCAAATTCGGGGCCAAACGCCTTGCCAATGATTTCTTCGGGGCGGTTGAGCTGCTCGCTGGCATACACCAGATAGGCCGCCGCCTGTATTTCTTCGGAGCTGCCAATGTCGGCCAGGATTTTGGCCACGCCATCGGCATGCGCCAGCGCGTTTTCGCCCGAGTGAAAAGACTCGCTGCTGATCAGCGGTGCGGCAAAGCTGCGCGCGCGCGCCAGAAGCGGCGGCGCGCTGGCGTCAGCCTGGCTGGCCGCTGAAGGCGGATCCGCAGAGTCGATGGCAGAAGAAGAAAGCTGCGCTGGCGTCGTCATTCCTCCATCGTAAACGCCGCGCCTTGCCCTCATTCAGACTTTGCTTAAGCAGTGTGCCTATGCGTATCGCTATCGCGCTTCAGAGCATTGCACTGATGCGCTGGCGCGGAGGATTCAACACTGCAAAACCCATCTTCCTCCCTCTGTTGCTGTGCTGGGCTTGTTGAGCCCCCCTGCAATACCGCAATGGAAAGAAGAGCATCAAGCGACAAGCAATGGGCACAGATGGCCTCGCACTACCTGGGCAAGCCTGGCGATGCAGAGCCAAGAGGCGCGAACAAGCGCTTGGTTTGCAGAGGCCGTGCCGTGGATCGTGCGCACAGGCAGCCCCTGGCGCGACTTGCTCGAGGAATTTGGCAAATGCAACGCCGTCTTCAAGTGCTTTCGCGAATGCGCTGGGCAAACTGGTCAATTTCGTGCTGATCTCATTGAAAACTTCTTTGACAAGCTCAACGTGTTCAAACGCCTTGTGCCATGCACGGAGACAAGACCGACGCCAGCTTCAAAGCTGCGATTTATCCGGCTTCGGCTGTAATTTAGGCTCGGTAATTCTCAACAGGTCCTAGGACGCCATGCTATTGATAAAAGAGCAAAATAAGGTGCCCTGCTGGCTGCCGTCCTGCGACCTGTGCATTGGCACGGCCTGGCCGTTTTGGCCGCCCTGGCGGTCTGGGGCGCGAGCGGGTTGCTGACGGGGCGCATACTCCACCCTCTTTCTCCTGGAGTCTGTTCACGGCCTGCTCGAGAGCGCGCAAGGGTGGACTCGGGCAAGCTTGCGGCGCTGCGGATTGGCCGGGCCGCTGAAGGGTGCAAATGGGCCGCAGATCCAATCCGCAGCCCCTCGGGCCAGATTTTGAGCAGCTTCTTGCGCGGGCGCTTTTCGCTCATGATTTACGCGTTTTCACGCATTCATCTTCCACGTCATTCACAAAAAGGAAACCGGTATGAAACTGATTCTTCTGGGCGCGCCCGGCGCGGGCAAAGGCACGCAGGCGGCGTTTATCTGCCGCCAATACGGCATTCCGCAAATTTCGACGGGCGACATGCTGCGCGCCGCCGTCAAGGCCGGCACGCCCCTGGGGCAGCAGGCCAAGGCCGTGATGGAAGCGGGCCAGCTGGTCAGCGACGATCTCATCATCAACCTGGTCAAAGAGCGCATTGCCCAGCCCGACTGTGCGGCCGGCTTTTTGTTCGACGGCTTTCCCCGCACCATTGCGCAGGCCGAGGCCATGAAGCAAGCGGGCGTCAAACTCGATTACGTGCTTGAAATCGATGTGCCTTTCGAGGCCATCGTGGAGCGCATGAGCGGCCGCCGCAGCCACCCGGCCAGCGGGCGCACCTATCACGTCAAGTTCAACCCGCCCAAAGAGCAAGACAAGGACGACGTGACCGGCGAGCCGCTGGTGCAGCGCGACGACGACCGCGAGGAAACCGTGAAAAAACGCCTGGACGTGTACAGCCAGCAAACCCGCCCGCTGGTGGACTACTACGGCAACTGGGCCAAGGCCGACCCCGCCGCTGCGCCCAAATACCGCACCATCAGCGGCCTGGGCACGGTGGAGGAAATCACCGCCCGCGCCCTGGCGGCGCTGGCGGGCTGATCCGCCGCCGCCCTGTTTCAGGCGTTTCAAAAGCCAGCGCGTCAGCGCTGGCTTTTTGCTTTATGGCGGCGCCTTGGCTGCTTTGGAGCCGGCTTGCATATTCCAGAAAGCTGATTAAAAATACAGGCATCACTGGATATCGAAACAGTCTTTTTATCCGCCACCGCCATCATGACCCGCAAGCTCACGGACCGCCAGCGGCAGATTCTGGATCTGATCAAAACCATCATTGCCGAAACAGGCGCCCCGCCCACGCGGGCGGAAATATCAACGGCGCTTGGCTTCAAGTCGGCCAATGCCGCGCAGGAGCACCTGCAAGCGCTGGCGCAGAAAGGCATGATTGATCTGGTCAGCGGCGCCTCGCGCGGCATCCGCCTGCGCGGAGAAGCCAAACTGATGGTGGTGGATACCTCGCAACTGCCGCCCGAACACCTGGCGCTGCCGCTGATCGGGCGCGTGGCGGCCGGATCGCCCATCCTGGCGCAAGAGCATGTGGACCAGACCTACCACATTGAAGCGCACCTGTTTTCGCGCAAGCCCGACTACCTGCTGCGCGTGCGCGGCATGTCCATGCGCGACGCGGGCATCATCGACGGCGACTTGCTGGCCGTGCAAAGCACCCGCGAGGCCTACAACGGCCAAATCGTTGTCGCCCGCCTGGGCGATGACGTGACCGTCAAGCGTTTTCACCGCAATGGCGACGTGATCGAGCTGCATCCTGAAAACCCCGACTACCCCACCATCACCGTGCGCCCCGGCGAGCCTTTCGTCATCGAGGGCCTGGCCGTCGGCCTGATCCGCAACAGCATGCTGGTGTGAGCGCCCACGCCCGCCAGCGTACGCCCGTGCCCCGTCAAGCCGCAGCGGTTTTTCACGCGTGAAACGCGCCATCGGCGGGTGGCTTGCTACAAAAGAAGGGGCAAATTCAAGAGGCCGAAAGTGGCGCTTGCGCCCGTTTCTCCTGGAGATCATGCTCCCAATAACGGAGCAAACCTATGCCTCAAGGCAACGCACTGCGGGCGCAGCGGGCGCAGCGGGCGCGTGAAGGGCAGAGCAGGGCGGCGGATCGGTGCGCGCAAAGCTCTGGGAACCTGTTCAAAGCCTGTTCGCGGGTGCAGAAAGAGCGGCCTCAAGGCGGCCTGCGGCGTTGCCAATCCTTCCAATCCTTGATGGGCAGCAATTGAACAGTCAGGCTCATCTGCGGCTTGCGCTTTGTAGTCCATCCCGGTTCTCGCTTTCGCCCTCACGGCCAGACGCTGAACAGGTTCTGATGAATCGGTGGATGAACGCCGCCCCATCCGCATTGCCAGCCTGAATCAAACCAGATTTCCCGGCAAAGCAGAAAATGCTTGCCCAATAAACCCATGCGCCGCCGTGAATGGGGTGTTGCATGACCATTCGCAATATTCAGGCAGCACGAAAAATAATCAGCGCCCTTGCCGGTAAAACCCGCCACTGCGCAAGATGCAAGCGGTGAAACGCCGAGAATGACGTTGAATATGCTGGCGCGGCAATGTGAATTGCATTGGCATATGCCGCCAAAATCATGTGGGCGCAATCAATTTCACGCGCCGCAGCGCTTTGAATGCAAAATGAAATCACGCCAGGCGCATGAGCGGCTGCTGATTGGATTGCGTCTTTGCAAATTTGCAATGGCGCTTGATTGAACATCTGCTGCCCGGCGGGACGGGCCAGGCGGGAAAAGCCGCCACCAATAATGATTGGTTTGTCGATGCGGCGCCTTATTGATACCGCGCAATATCGCGCGGGCGCCTGCGCAGTGCGGGGCAAAAAATCAGGATGGCCGGGCGATTGCGACGTGCTGGGCAAGGCAGTTGGCTAGCCTTTTGGGCACCATGCCCTCTTTCTATTTTCCATTTCCCATGTGGCGGCCTTGTCTGTTTTCTAGAGACAGGCGGTGAAAAGCAGCGCTTGGTCCCGCGCTCGCGCCGGAAGCGGCCTTGCGTGGGCGCTTCCGGCAGGCGGATGGATTCTGGCGGCGGCACGCCATGCGTCAGTCAGGCTTTGAAGCTCCCGGCCCGTTTGTGAATAGACGCCTGCAAATGCAGGATGCTCTCAAAAAAAGAGCGAATTTATGAGGGCATAAAACGGCATCTGCGCTGGCTCCACTAAGACCTCATGCTATCGATTAAGGAGCTATATATGTCAGGAAGCCTGCTTTGCGCTCGGCTGTAAGGGCGCAGGGGTGGACCGGGATGGTTTGCAAGAACCACGCCCGGGGCTGCGCTTTTCGCGCCCACGGATGAACGGTTCCGGGGGCAGTTTGTGCCAGGCCTAGGCGCTGTAGGGCGCAAACCAGCTGCGGTTTTCGTCTGCTTGCAGCGCGCGGCCCACGAAGGGGAAGGCGCGTTGCGGGCATTGGGCGCGATCGCACACCTTGCAGCCCATGCCGATGGGGGTGGCTGCGCCGGGGTCGTTCAGGTCCAGCCCCTGGGCATAGACCAGCTGGGGCGCGTGCCGGATGTCGCAGCCCAGGCCGATGGAAAACTGTTTGCGCGGCTGCCCCCAGCCGGGGCGGCCATGCGAGACGGCGCGCGCAATCCACAGGTAGGCGCGCCCGTCGGGCATGACGGCCACTTGCCGCAGGATGCGGTCTGGCTGGCCGAAGGCTTCGTAGACGTTCCACAACGGGCAGGCGCCGCCGGTGCGCGAGAAGTGAAAGTGCGTGGCCGATTGGCGCTTGGAGATGTTGCCCGCCTTGTCTACCCGCACGAAAAAGAAGGGCACGCCGGGCGCGCCCGGCCTTTGCAGCGTGCTGAGCCGGTGGCAGACGGTTTCAAAGCCCACGTCAAAGCGCTGGCCCAGCAGGTCGATGTCGTAGCGCAAGGCTTGCGCCGCTTGCAGGAAGTCGGCATACGGCAGCAGCAGCGCGCCGGCCACGTAGTTGGCCAGGCCAATGCGGGCGAGGCGGCGCGCGGCGTCGTCGTGCGCGAGGGAGGGTGCGTCAATTTGCGCGTCGATGGCTTCGCCCAGCTCCAGCAAGGCCAGTTGCGTGCCCATCTGGAAGGCTTGCTGGCTGGGGGTGAGCGCCGCTGCGATGAAGAGCGTGCGCGTGGCCGGTTCGTAGCGGCGCTTGTCTGCTTGCGCGCCTTCGGCGTGGCGCACGTGCACGCCGTGCTGCTGTTGCAGGCGCTGCTGTAGCCAGGCGGCGAGCGCGCCGCCGCGCACCGGAGCTTGGGTCTGGCTCTGGGCTTGATGGGCCAGCGCTTCGGCGGCGCGGTCCAGCGCGTCGAAGTGGTTTTGGTGCGCGAAGAAGAAATCACGCACGGCCTCAAAGGGCAGGGCGCGCGGCAGTGCGCCGCCGCCGCGTTCGTCGCCCAGGCGCAGCGCCAGCGCTTCCAGGCGCTCGGCGGCTTCGGCATTGCGGCGGTGCAGCGCCAGCACGGCGCGCGCCAGCGCGGGCATTTGCGCGGCAACTTCCCGCAGCTCGGGCAGGGAGATGGCGTCGGGCGCGTCTGCCAGCGCTTCGCGCAGGGCGGCGACCAGGCGCGCCTCGTCGTCTTCGGAGAACTGCTGCACGTCCACACCCAGCGTCTGGCTGATTTTGAGCAGCACGGACACGGTGAGCGGGCGCTGGTTTTGCTCAATCTGGTTCAGGTAACTGGGCGAGATGCCCAGCGTGTGCGCCAGGGCTGTTTGCGACAGGCCGCGCTCGGCGCGCAGACGGCGCAGCTTCAGGCCCATGAAGGTTTTTTTCATGGCCCGGATGATGCGCCATGCGGGATGGCGAGCATTCGCAATATTTGCAAAAGGCCCGGAATTTTCACGCAACTATTCGCCATTTCAGTGCTTTTGCAGCGCAGCCGTTTTGCGTAAATTGCGAGTGATGACGAGAGATGAGCAGACGGCGATTTCGAGCGCCGAACTTCAGGAACTGGTGCTGCCGGGCATGGCCAACCACCACGGCACCTTGTTTGCGGGCCTGGGCCTGCAACTGATGGCCAAGGCGGCTTTCATGGCCGCGCGCAAGCTGGCGCGGCGCGAGGTGGTGATGGCGGGCGCGTCGGGCATTGATTTCATGCGCCCCATTCCCGTGGGTCGCACGCTGGCGCTGCGCGCCTGGGTGAGCCGGGTGGGGCGCAGTTCGATGACGGTGTGCATCAGCGGTTTTGCCGAAGCGCCCGGCGCGCGGCGCGAAGAAGTGATCAAGGGCGTGTTCGTGATGGTGGCCGTGGACGGCCAGGGCCGCCCGGCGGCCATTGACGCGGCCTGCGCCCATGCCACCCCTGCACCGCAAACGCCAGAAGTGTCATGACCTTGCCTGCCGCCATCCGGCCCGGGCAGCCGCCTGTCCTGTTTGTCTTTGGTTCCGGGCAGCGCCGCGCGCTGCGCCTTTCATCTTTTTTCCGGGAGATCTGATCCGTGACCACGTCTTCACTCAGCGCCGCCGCGCCTGCCATGCCCGCCGCCGTCATCCAGCGCGACGGCCAGCGCGCCGTTTTTGACGCCTGCCGCATCCGCTCGGCCATTGCCCGCGCGGGCGCGGCCACGGGCGAGTTCGGCGATGCGCAAGCCGCGCTCCTGACCGATGAGGCATGCCGCGTGCTGGCCTACCGCTGGCCGGGCGGCGCGCCGCACATCGAGCAGATTCAGGACGTGGTGGAGCAAACGCTCGTTGCCGCGCGCCACATGGCCACCGCGCGCGCCTACATGGCCTACCGCCAGCGCCGCGCCACGCTGCGGGCCGACGCGCAGACGCTGGTGGACGTGCAAAGCTCCATCAACGAATACCTCACGCGCGCCGACTGGCGGGTGAACGCCAACGCCAACCAGGGCTATTCGCTGGGCGGCCTCATCCTGAACGTGGCGGGCAAGGTCACGGCCAATTACTGGCTCTCGCATGTGTATGCGCCCGACATCGGCCAGGCGCACCGCGAGGGCGACATTCACATTCACGATCTGGACATGCTCAGCGGCTACTGCGCGGGCTGGTCGCTGCGCACGCTGCTCACCGAAGGGCTGAACGGCGTGCCGGGCAAGGTGGAGGCCGCGCCGCCAAAGCACATGTCTTCCGCCGTGGGGCAGATCGTCAATTTCCTGGGCACGCTGCAAAACGAATGGGCGGGCGCGCAGGCGTTTTCGTCATTCGACACCTACATGGCCCCCTTCGTGCGCAAGGACGGCATGGACTACGCCGCCGTGCGCCAGTGCATGCAGGAGATGATTTACAACCTGAACGTGCCTTCGCGCTGGGGCACGCAAACGCCTTTCACCAACCTCACCTTCGACTGGGTGTGCCCTGAAGACTTGCGCGAGCAAGTGCCCGTGATCGGCGGCGAGGAAATGCCTTTCGCCTACGGCGACTTGCAGGCCGAGATGGACCTGATCAACCGCGCCTACATCGACGTGATGACCACGGGCGATGCGAAAGGGCGCGTGTTCACCTTTCCCATTCCCACCTACAACATCACGCCCGACTTTCCGTGGGAGAGCGAAAACGCCGGGCGCCTTTTTGCCATGACGGCCAAATACGGCCTGCCGTATTTCCAGAACTTCATCAATTCCGAGCTGAAGCCCAACATGGTGCGCTCCATGTGCTGCCGCCTGCAACTGGATTTGCGCGAGCTGCTCAAGCGCGGCAACGGCCTGTTTGGCAGCGCCGAGCAAACGGGCAGCGTGGGCGTGGTCACCGTCAATTGCGCGCGCCTGGGCTACCTGCACGCGGGCGACGAAGCCGCGCTGCTGGACGCGCTGGGCCGCCTGCTGGAGCTGGGCAGCCAGAGCCTGGAAGTCAAGCGCAAGCTCATCCAGCGGCTGATGGATCAGGGCCTGTTTCCCTACACCCGGCGCTACCTGGGCACGCTGCGCAACCACTTTTCCACGCTGGGCGTGAACGGCATCAACGAAATGGTGCGCAACTTCACGCGCGGCGAGCAGGACATCACCACCGCATGGGGCCACGCCTTCGCGCTGCGCCTGCTGGACTTCGTGCGCAAGCGCATCACCGGTTTTCAGGAGCGCACCGGCCATCTCTACAACCTGGAAGCCAGCCCCGCCGAAGGCGCAACCTACCGCTTCGCCAAGGAAGACCTCAAACGCTGGCCGGACATCCTGCACGCGGGCACGCCCGGCAAGCCCTACTACACCAACTCATCGCAGCTGCCCGTGGGCTTTACCGACGACCCCTTCGAGGCGCTGGCGCGGCAGGAAGACTTGCAAACCAAATACACCGGCGGCACCGTGCTGCACCTGTACATGGGCGAGCGCATATCAGACGCCGCCGCCTGCCGCGAGCTGGTGCGCCGCGCCCTCACGCGCTTTCGCCTGCCTTACATCACCGTCACGCCCACTTTTTCCGTCTGCCCCGTGCATGGCTACCTGGCAGGCGAGCACCCATACTGCCCCTTGTGCGACGCCGAAAAGCTGGCGGCCAAACGCCAGGCCATTGAGCGCCAGCAGCAGGCGCGGGCGGCTTGAGAACCAGCTCCAAACCTGTTCGCAGACTGGCGTATTTCACTCTGTTTTCGAGAGCGAATTCAAGGCCTGAAGAACGCATTTACCGCACGATCTCACGGGACTTGATGCAATCAAATTGGTAGCGAAATAAATGATGGTTCCGGGAGCGTTTTGACGGCAGGCTCAGAGCAGGCTGCAAATGCCTGTTCAAGAAACGGCCCGGTCTGGCGCAAGCCTTCCATCACGCGCGGCAGCAGCCATCAAAGAAGCAGCGACAGCCTTCTTCCCCTTTTCTTCAACCACCCGAAAGGAGCTTTCCATGAGCAAAACCATTGCCATCCGGCCGGTTGCGGCGCCTGCCGCCGACGCCGTGCAACTCACCGACGAAGAGCGCCAGCCCTGCGAAGTCTGGACGCGCGTGATGGGCTACCACCGCCCCGTTGCCAGCTTCAACATCGGCAAACAGGGCGAGCACGCCGAGCGGCGCTTCTTTGCAGAACCTGCCGCGCTGGGCCGTTGCGCCTGAGCGGCTGCTTCAGAGTCGCCATTCCCGCCCGCGCGGGAATGGCGATGGTCATTACGGCCATGCCGTGAATTTGCTCCTTCGTCAATAGCATACTTTTCAATATGCTCTAGGACATCACGGCATTCAAGATGCCTGAATTCGCTCCTCTTTTTGATGTGAAAACACCAGCCAGCCTGCCGCCAGAGGCCGCCTGCCCTGCGGCGGAAAGCGGCAAGCCCCTGCGCCTGGGAGGCCTCACGCCGCTGACCACCATCGACTTTCCGGGCCGCCTGGCTGCCGTTCTCTACTGCCAGGGCTGCCCGTGGCGCTGCACCTACTGCCACAACACGGAGTTGCTGGACGCCGCCACGCCGCCCGCCCTGCCGTGGCCGGACGCGCTGGCCTTTTTGCACCGGCGGCGCGGCCTGCTGGACGGCGTGGTCTTCTCCGGCGGCGAACCCACCTTGCAGGCCGCTCTTGCCGACGCCCTTGCCGCCGTGCGCGCGCTGGGCATGCAAACGGCCCTGCACACCGCCGGCATGTACCCGCAGCGCCTGGCCGCGCTGCTGCCGCAGCTGGACTGGGTGGGGCTGGACATCAAGGCCCCCGCGCACCGGCACGACGCCATCACCGCCACCCCCGGCAGCGCCGGCCGTCCCCGGCAAGCTCTGCGCGCGCTGGCGGACAGCGGCATCGACTTTGAATGCCGCACCACCTGGCACCCGGGCCTGTTCAGCGCCAGCGAATTGCTGGCCCTGGCTGACGAACTGCGCGCCAGCGGCGTGACTTGCTGGGCCGTGCAGGAATGCCGCACCCCCGCCGCTCCCGCCTGGACGCTCACGCCAGAGCAAATCCGCCAGCTTGGCGCGGGCTTTGAGCGCTTTACCCTGCGGCGCGCCTGAAAAAAGAGTGCGCCCGCAAGAGTGCGCCTGCGCTTGCCGCCTTTCAGCGAAAGCGCAGCCTCTTGAGCCTCTTATCAGGCAGGCCCAGACAGGGGCGATGCAATACAATCCGCCGGTTTTGCATGTCGCAAAACGCACGCCGCGTGCAGTTCCGGCGCGTGGCGCAAGTCAAACCATTTGGAACGCAAGGATTCAAGCAATGATCTCCAAAGAGAACAAGGCCGCCGTGGTCAAGGACAACGCCCGCAAGGCTGGCGACACCGGCAGCCCCGAAGTGCAGGTGGCCCTGCTGACGGCCCGCATCAACGAGCTGATGCCCCACTTCAAGCAGCACGCCAAAGACCACCACGGCCGCCGTGGCCTGCTGCGCATGGTCAGCCGCCGCCGCAAGCTGCTGGACTACCTCAAGGGCCGCGATGCCGACCGCTATCTGGCCCTGATTCAGAAACTCGGCCTGCGCAAGTAAGCCGCCATGCACGCCAAAACGCCTGACGCCTTTGCTGGCCCAGGCGTTTTTGTGTTTTTTCAACCCCGGAGCGCGGCGTTTCACAGGCGAGGCTGTGTCATTCCAAAACCCGAAAAAGTTTGCAGGCCCTGCCGGTTTGGCTGGCGGGCCGGGTTCTGGAATGGCATCGCGTCTTGAGAAAAACCGGCTCCAGCGCCCGCAAAACAAGCGCGGGCAGCTATCAAACAAGGAGCAAACATGAGCCTTTTCAACAAAGTCACCAAAACCTTCCAGTGGGGCGACAAAACCGTGGTGATGGAAACGGGCGAAATCGCCCGCCAAGCCACAGGCGCGGTGCTGGTGAACATGGACGACACCGTGGTGCTGGCCACGGTGGCCGCCAGCAAGCAGGCCAAGCCGGGGCAGGACTTTTTCCCGCTGACGGTGGACTACATCGAGAAAACCTACGCGGCGGGCAAGATTCCCGGCAGCTTTTTCAAGCGTGAAGCCAAACCCAGCGAGCTGGAAACGCTGACCAGCCGCCTGATTGACCGGCCCATCCGCCCGCTGTTTCCGGAAGGCTTTTTCAATGAAGTGCACGTGGTGGTGCACACGCTGTCGCTGAACCCGGAGGTGGATGCGGATATTGCCGCCATGATTGCCGTGAGCGCGGCGCTGTCGGTGAGCGGCATTCCCTTCAACGGCCCCATTGGCGCGGCGCGCGTGGGCTACGTCAATGGCGAATACGTGCTCAACCCCGGCCCCACGGCGCGCAAGAACAGCCAGCTGGACCTGGTGGTGGCGGGCACGGAATCGGCCGTGCTGATGGTGGAGTCGGAAGCCGATCAGCTTTCGGAAGACGTGATGCTGGGCGCGGTGGTGTTCGGCCACGAGCAGGGCAAGATTGCCATTGAGGCCATTCACGATCTGGTGCGCGAAGCGGGCAAGCCCCTGTGGGCCGAAGACGGCACCTGGGCGCCGGAAGCCCGGGACGAAGCCTTCATGGCCAAGGTCAAGGCGCTGGCTGAAGAAAAACTGCGCGCGGCCTACCAGATTCGCAGCAAGCAGGCCCGCACGCAGGCCCTGCGCGAGGCGTATGCCGCCGTCAAGGCCGCTTTGGCCGAAGAGGGCGCGGAGTTTGACGAAGTGAAGGTGGACAACCAGCTGTTCGAGCTGGAGGCGGCCATTGTTCGCGGGCAGATTCTGGCGGGCGAGCCGCGCATTGACGGGCGCGACACGCGCACCGTGCGCCCCATTGAAATCCGCAGCAGCGTGCTGCCGCGCACGCATGGCTCGGCCCTGTTCACGCGCGGCGAAACGCAGGCGCTGGTGGTGACCACGCTGGGCACCGAGCGCGACGCGCAGCGCATTGACGCGCTGGCGGGCGAGTTTGAAGACCGCTTCATCTTCCACTACAACATGCCGCCTTTTGCCACGGGCGAGGCGGGCCGCATGGGCAGCACCAAGCGGCGCGAAATCGGCCACGGCCGCCTGGCCAAGCGCGCCCTGGCGCCGCTGCTGCCCGGCAAGGATGAGTTCCCCTACACCATCCGCGTGGTGAGCGAGATCACCGAGTCCAATGGTTCTTCATCCATGGCTTCCGTGTGCGGCGGCTGTCTGAGCCTGATGGATGCGGGCGTGCCCATGAAGGCGCATGTGGCCGGCATTGCGATGGGCCTGATCAAGCAAGGCAACCGCTTTGCCGTGCTGACCGACATTCTGGGTGACGAAGATCACCTGGGCGACATGGACTTCAAGGTGGCGGGCACGACGGGCGGCATCACGGCCTTGCAGATGGACATCAAGATTCAGGGCATCACCAAGGAAATCATGCAAGTGGCGCTGGCGCAGGCCAAGGAAGCGCGCATGCACATTCTGGGCAAGATGCAGGAAGCATTGGGCGAGGCCAAGGCCGAAATCAGCAGCTACGCGCCCAAGCTCTACACCATGAAGATCAACCCGGAAAAAATCCGCGACGTGATCGGCAAGGGCGGCGCGACCATCCGCCAGCTCACGGAAGAAACGGGCACCACCATAGACATTGCCGAAGATGGCGTGATCACCATTGCCAGCAATGACGCCGCCAAGGCTGAAGAGGCGCGCCGCCGCATTGAGGAAATCACTGCCGAGGCGGAAGTGGGGCAGGTTTATGAAGGCCCCGTGACCAAGATTCTGGACTTTGGCGCGCTGGTGAACATCCTGCCCGGCAAGGACGGCCTGCTGCACATCAGCCAGATTGCCCATGAGCGCGTGGAAAAGGTGAGCGACTACCTGCAAGAAGGCCAGGTGGTGCGCGTGAAGGTGCTGGAAACCGACGACAAGGGCCGCATCAAGCTGTCGATGAAAGCCCTGCTGGAACGCCCGGCGCGCGAAGAACGCCAGCCAGCGGCTGAATGATAGCTATCAAAAAGAGAGCACTCCAGCCTTGTTTTACTAGGACCCAAGCCGGTTTTGAATGATGAAATGCATTGAAATCAGGGAAAACGGCGGCCCTGCCGTGCTGGCGCCTGCCGAGCGGCCTGTGCCGCAGGCGGGCGTGGGCGAGGCGCTGATTCGCGTGGCAGCTTCAGGCGTGAACCGGCCTGACGTGGTTCAGCGGCAAGGGCACTATCCGCCGCCGCCCGGCGCGTCTGACCTGCCGGGGCTGGAGGTGGCGGGCGTGATTGAAGCGGGCGATGCCGCCGCGCTGGCCGAATGCGGGCTGGCAGTGGGCGACCGGGTATGCGCCCTGGTGGCGGGCGGCGGCTATGCCGAATATTGCGTGGCCCCGGTGGCGCAATGTCTGCCTATCCCCAAGGGGCTGACTGACGCGCAGGCCGCCGCACTGCCGGAAACCTTCTTCACCGTGTGGAGCAACGTGTTTGACCGTGCGCGGTTGCAGCCGGGAGAAACCCTGCTCGTGCAAGGCGGCGCCAGCGGCATCGGCGTGACGGCCATTCAGCTGGGCAAGGCGCTGGGCGCGACCGTCATCGTGACCTGCGGCTCTGACGAAAAGTGCGCGAAAGCCTGCGAGCTGGGCGCTGATCACGCCATCAATTACAAGACCGCTGACTTTGCCGAAGAAGCCAAAAAGCTCACCAATGGCAAAGGCGTGGACGTCATTCTGGACATGGTAGCGGGCGATTACGTGCAGCGCGAGGTGGAATGCATGGCCGAAGACGGCCGCCTGGCCATCATTGCGGTACAAGGCGGCGTGAAAAGCGCGTTCAACGCAGGGCGGCTGCTGGTCAAACGCCTGACCGTGACGGGCAACACGCTGCGCGCCCGCCCCGTGGCCTTTAAGGCGGCCATTGCCAGGGCGCTGCGCGAAAGGGTATGGCCGCTGCTGGAAAGCGGCGCCATCCGGCCCGTGGTTCATGCCACTTTTCCGGCGCTGCAAGGCGCGGATGGATGGCCCAGCGGCGCAGCCCGCGCCCATGCGCTGATGGAAAGCGGCGCGCACGTGGGCAAGATCATTCTGACCTGGAGCTGATGTCATGGGCCGGAAAAAACTGATTGCAGGCAACTGGAAGATGAACGGCAGTCTGGCTGCCAATGCAGCTCTGATGGGTGAGTTGCTGGCAGGCATCGGGCAACCGGCATGCGATGTGGCCGTGTGCGTGCCTGCCGTTTATTTGGCGCAGGTGCAGCTGCTTTTGGCAGGGCAGGGCGGCATTGCGCTGGGCGCGCAAGACGTGTCGCAGCACGAAAGCGGCGCCTATACGGGTGACGTATCGGCGGCCATGCTGAAAGAGCTGGGCGCGCGCTATGTCATCGTGGGCCATAGCGAGCGCCGCCAGTACCAGGGCGAAACCGACGCGCAAGTGGCAGTCAAAGCGCAACGCGCGCTGGCGGCGGGCCTTACGCCTATCGTCTGCGTGGGTGAAACCCTGCGAGAGCGCGAGCAGGGAGAGACCGAATCTGTGGTCAGCCGCCAGCTTTCGGCGGTGATTCAGCTGAACGGCGAACGTCTGGCTGATCTGGTGGTGGCTTATGAGCCTGTCTGGGCCATTGGCACAGGCAGAACTGCAACGCCTGAGCAGGCGCAGACGGTACATGCCGCATTGCGCGCCTTGTTGGCCGCCGCCGATTTGCAAGCGGCGGGTGTGCGCATCCTCTATGGCGGCAGCATGAATGCAGGCAATGCAGCTGAGCTGCTGGCCCAGCCTGACATTGACGGCGGATTGATTGGCGGCGCGAGCCTCAAGGCGCGGGACTTTCTGAAAATCATTGAGACGGCCAGCTAATCGAGCGCTTGGCCACATCAAAAAATACATTGGAGTGAACGAATGAGCTTTGTCATGAACCTCGTGCTGGTGGCACAAATCCTGTCTGCCTTGGGCATGGTGGGCCTCATCCTGGTGCAGCACGGCAAGGGCGCTGACATGGGGGCCGCCTTTGGCAGCGGCAGTTCCGGCAGCCTGTTTGGCGCTAGCGGTAGCGCCAACTTTCTCTCGCGCAGCACGGCCGTGCTGGCAACGGTTTTTCTGGCCAGCACGCTGCTGTTGTCTTACTACGGTTTCAGCCCGCGCGTTGAAGCATCTGGCGGCAGCGTGCTGGAGGGCGTAAAGGCCCCTGAGACCGTTCAACCGGACGCAGCGGCAGCTATCCCCGCCGGGGCGGCTGCGTCGCATGCAACGCCTCAGAACGAGGGCAAACCGGCTGATGCCAATCAGGGAGAAGCCAAGCCGGAGGCGGGCAAGAAGACAGGCGATGCCGCCGAGCAGGCGCCCAAAAATTAAAAACCTTGCTCTGCCGTAAGGCGATTTTTTCCAGATAGAATTCCCGTCTTGCTTCACGGACTGAACAAAGGTCACAAAAAAACGCAGCAAGTGAAAGCAAGCAACAATCAGCCGTCGTGGTGAAATTGGTAGACACGCTATCTTGAGGGGGTAGTGGCGAAAGCTGTGCGAGTTCGAGTCTCGCCGACGGCACCAAACAAAAAAACACCGGGAGCGAGTTCCCAGCGCATCCCGGTTCCTGACGATGAATGCGCAATGAGTCTGGCTCAGTATTTTCCTGTTCTGGTCTTTATTCTGATCGGTTTGCTCGTTGGCGCGCTGTGTCTGGGGATGGGAGCTTTTTTTGGCCCCAATCGCCCTGACGCTGCCAAGAACTCTCCTTACGAGTGCGGCTTTGATGCCTTTGAGGATGCGCGCATGAAATTTGATGTGCGTTATTACCTCGTAGCCATCCTGTTCATTCTGTTCGACCTGGAAATCGCCTTTCTCTTTCCGTGGGCGGTAGCCCTGCGCGATGTGGGCTTGCCAGGATTCATTGCTGTTCTTGTCTTCCTGGCGATTCTGGTTGTCGGATTCGTTTATGAATGGAAGAAAGGCGCCCTGGATTGGGAGTGATGGCAATGTCGGCAGTCTGGCAAGGATGGCAGCATGATTGAAGGGATGATGGAGAAAAACTTCATCACCACGAATTTTGACGCGGTGATGAATTGGGCCAAAACGGGTTCGCTTTGGCCTATGACTTTTGGTCTGGCCTGTTGCGCGGTGGAAATGATGCATGCCGCCACGGCGCGCTATGACATAGCGCGTTTTGGCGCAGAAGTATTTCGTGCGTCGCCGCGTCAGTCGGATCTGATGATTGTCGCGGGCACGCTCTGCAACAAAATGGCGCCAGCCTTGCGCAAGGTATATGACCAAATGGCCGAGCCGCGCTGGGTGCTTTCCATGGGTTCATGCGCTAATGGCGGAGGCTATTACCACTACAGCTATTCAGTGGTGCGTGGCTGCGACCGCATCGTTCCAGTGGATGTGTATGTGCCCGGATGTCCGCCGACGGCCGAGGCATTGATATACGGAATCATCCAATTGCAGCAAAAGGTGCGGCGCACCAACACGATTGCGAGGGCGTGATTTCATGCTGACAGAAACAGTGAATTACGCCATTGCGCCTGGCGTCTTGCGGGACAAGATAGCTCTTGCTCTGGATGGGTTGGCGAGCAGTGTGGAGGTGGCGCTTGGCGAAGTGACGGCGCTTGTGCCCGCTTCATCCTATTTACAGGCTGCCCAGATTTTGCGGGATGTGCCTGATTGCCGCTTTGAACAGATGATTGATTTGTGCGGCATGGATATGTCTGCTTACGGAGATGGGCGCTGGGAAGGAGCGCGCTTCGCCGTGATACTGCACTTGCTATCTGTAAGCCACAACCAGCGTGTGCGCTTGCGCGTGTTTTGCGAGGACGATGACTTTCCGGTGCTGCCTACGGTCACGGGCATCTGGAGCTCGGCCAATTGGTATGAGCGGGAAGCGTTCGATCTATATGGAATCATGTTCGACGGGCACGGCGATCTGCGCCGCATCTTGACGGATTATGGTTTCGTTGGGCATCCATTCCGCAAAGATTTCCCTTTGACGGGGCATGTGGAAATGCGTTACGACGCCGATCGTCAGCGCGTAGTTTATGAGCCGGTTTCAATTGAGCTGCGTGAAATTACGCCTCGAGTCATCCGTGAAGAGTCATACGGAGGCATGCGATAAATGGCGGAAATCAAGAATTACACGCTGAATTTCGGCCCCCAGCACCCGGCGGCGCACGGGGTGTTGCGATTGGTGCTAGAGCTGGACGGCGAAGTGGTGGAACGCGCCGATCCGCATATTGGCCTGCTGCATCGCGCAACGGAGAAACTGGCTGAACACAAAACTTTCATTCAGGCATTGCCATACATGGATCGGCTCGATTATGTGTCCATGATGTGCAATGAGCATGCCTATTGTCTGGCAGTTGAAAAACTGTTGGGTATTGAGGTGCCCATTCGTGCGCGATATATTCGCGTAATGTTTGCCGAGATTACGCGAATCCTGAATCATTTGATGTGGCTCGGCTCGCATGGCAACGACTGTGGCTCTTCAACGATCCTGATTTACGCCTTCCGCGAGCGCGAAGATCTGTTTGATATGTATGAGGCCGTTTCGGGTGCGCGCATGCACGCGGCTTATTTCCGGCCAGGCGGCGTGTACCGTGACTTGCCGGATTCCATGCCGCAATACAAGGCGAGCAAAGTGCGTAACGCCAAGTCGCTGGAGGCGCTCAACGCCAATCGCCAAGGATCGCTGCTCGACTTTATAGAAGATTTCACCAAGCGTTTTCCTGTTTATGTGGATGAATATGAAACGCTGCTGACGGATAACCGGATATGGAAACAACGGACGGTCGGCATTGGAGTCGTTGATGCAGACCGCGCCTTGAATATGGGGCTGACGGGGCCTATGCTGCGCGGTTCTGGCGTTGCGTGGGATTTGCGCAAGAGGCAGCCATATGATGTTTATGACAAGGTAGATTTTGATGTTCCTGTTGGAAAAACGGGCGACAGTTACGACCGTTACCTTGTTCGCGTGCAGGAAATGCGCGAGTCCAACAGGATTATCAGGCAATGCGTGGATTGGCTGCGCGCCAATCCAGGTCCGGTTATTGTGCAGAACTACAAGGTGGCCCCGCCTCCGCGTGAGCGCATGAAGTTCGGCATGGAAGATCTGATTCACCATTTCAAGTTGTTTACCGAGGGCATGCATGTGCCCGAAGGTGAAGCTTATGCTGCGGTGGAGCACCCAAAAGGGGAATTTGGCATCTACATGGTGAGCGATGGCGCCAATAAGCCCTATCGCATGAAGATTCGCGCGCCGGGGTTTGCGCACCTGTCGGCCTTTAACGAACTGGTTAAAGGCCATATGCTGGCTGACGCAGTGGCGATTATTGGCACGCTGGATATCGTGTTTGGGGAGATCGACCGATGAATACACGTGTCGCATCCATTACCGCAACGCCTCTATCAGAGGCGACTCGCATGCGGTTTGATCGTGAAGTTGCGAAATATCCAGCGGGTCAGAAACAGTCTGCCGTCATGGCCTGTCTTTCCATCATCCAGCAGGAGCAGGGATGGGTCAGTCCCGAGAGCGAAAAGGCGATCGCCGAATATCTGGAAATGCCGCCGATGGCAGTGCATGAAGTGACGACTTTCTACAATATGTACAACCAACATGCTGTTGGAAAGTACAAATTGAATGTCTGCACGAATTTGCCTTGCGTATTGCGCAATGGCGCGAAGGCGTTGGCGCATTTGGAACGGAAACTCGGCATTTCGGCTGGAGAAACCACGCCTGACGGCTTGTTTACCCTTCAGCAATGCGAATGCCTGGGGGCTTGTGCTGACGCGCCTGTTATGCTGGTTAATGACCGCACCATGTGCAGCTTCATGGAAAGCGATAGACTGGATCAGCTTGTTGATGGTCTGCGCGCGGCTGAAAATGGAGACGCCGCATGAAAGATGTCGCTCAGTTTCTCTCTCAGTTTCAGTCTTCGGGAGAAAAAACCTGTTTTCATGGCCGTCATATCAATCCCCAGATTTATGCGGGGTTGAATGGCAACAATTGGAGTCTCAAGGATTACGAGGCGCGTGGAGGGTATCAGGCCCTGCGCAAAGTTCTTGGCAAAGATGGCGGTGAAGGTCTGACGCAGGATCAGATCATTGCCATCATCAAAGAGTCAGGCTTGCGTGGCCGTGGCGGCGCGGGTTTCCCGACTGGCCTCAAATGGAGCTTCATGCCACGACAGTTTCCGGGCGACAAGTTTCTGGTTTGCAACTCTGACGAAGGCGAGCCTGGAACCTGCAAGGATCGTGAAATTCTGATGCATAACCCTCATATTGTTATTGAAGGGATGGCTATCGGAGCTTTCGCAATTGGCGCGTCCCGTGGATACAATTATATTCACGGAGAAATCTTCCAGGTTTATGAAAGATTCCAGGCGGCCTTGCAAGAGGCGCGCGAGGCTGGCTATATTGGCCAAAATATTATGGGCAGCAACTTCAGCTTTGAGCTGAATGCGCATCATGGTTTCGGTGCTTATATTTGCGGAGAAGAAACGGCGCTGCTTGAATCCATAGAAGGAAAGAAAGGGCAGCCTCGCTTCAAGCCGCCATTTCCAGCGAGCTTCGGCCTGTATGGCAGGCCAACCATCATCAATAACACGGAAACATTTTCTGCTGTTCCCTGGATCATCCGTAATGGTGGGCAGGCTTATCTTGAATGCGGGAAGCCCAATAATGGAGGCACCAAGATCTTTTCCGTAAGTGGTGATGTGGAGCGCCCCGGAAATTATGAAATTCCACTCGGAACGCCTTTTTCTGTCTTGCTGGAGTTGGCAGGCGGTGTTCGCAGTGGACGGCAGCTTAAGGCGGTCATTCCCGGCGGCTCTTCATCGCCTGTCCTGCCTGCTTCCATCATTATGGATTGCACAATGGATTATGACTCCATTGCAAAAGCAGGCTCCATGTTGGGTTCTGGCGCAGTTATCGTGATGGACGATACGCGTTGCATGGTTAAATCTCTTCAGCGTTTGTCTTATTTTTATATGCATGAATCTTGCGGCCAGTGCACGCCTTGCCGTGAAGGGACGGGCTGGCTATGGCGAGTGGTTGATCGCATTGAAAATGGCAAAGGCCGTCCAGCGGATATGGATCTGCTCGACTCGGTTGCAGGAAATATCATGGGGCGCACGATTTGTGCTTTGGGCGATGCAGCCGCCATGCCTGTGCGAGCCATGCTGAAGCATTTCCGTCCTGAATTTGAATACCACGTTGAACACAAGACCTGCACGGTCTCGTCCTATGTCTGAAAGGCGCGAACGTCATGGTTGAAATTGAAATTGATGGCAAGAAAGTCGAAATAGCTGAGGGAAGCATGGTGATTCATGCTGCAGACAAAGCTGGCATGTATATTCCCCACTTTTGCTATCACAAAAAACTATCCATCGTAGCCAGTTGCCGCATGTGTCTGGTGGACGTGGAAAAAGCGCCTAAACCGGTGCCTGCTTGCGCAACACCCGTCACGCAAGGCATGGTGGTGCGCACTCACAGTGCCAAAGCTATCTCAGCGCAAAAATCGGTAATGGAGTTCCTCCTGATCAATCATCCGCTGGATTGTCCGGTTTGCGATCAGGGCGGAGAATGCCAGTTGCAGGATCTGGCTGTGGGTTATGGCATGTCTGGCACGCGTTATGAAGAAGAAAAGCGCGTAGTCAAGCCCAAGGACGTGGGACCGCTGATATCCATGCAGGAAATGACGCGCTGTATTCATTGCACGCGTTGTGTGCGTTTTGGGCAGGAAATTGGCGGCTCAATGGAATTCGGCATGGCGAATCGTGGCGAATTTTCTGCAATTGAAACATTCATTGGCCGTAGCGTGGATTCTGAACTATCGGGCAACATGATTGATGTTTGTCCAGTCGGCGCACTGACCAGCAAGCCCTTCCGTTTCAGTGCCCGCACGTGGGAATTGTCTCGGCGAAAAAGCGTCAGTCCGCATGATTCCACTGGCGCGAACCTGATTGTGCAGGTCAAGAACAACAAGGTCATGCGCGTTGTTCCATTTGAAAATGAAGCTGTCAATGAATGTTGGATTGCGGATCGTGACCGCTTTTCTTATGAGGCGTTGAATGGTGAGGATCGCCTGACCAAGCCAATGCTCAAGCAGGGCGGGCAATGGCAGGAAGTGGATTGGCAAACCGCTCTTGAGTATGTGGCCAATGGCCTGAATGACATCAAGGCGGAATTTGGAGCGGACAAAATTGGCGCTTTGGTGAGTCCGCACAGCACACTGGAGGAGTTGTATCTCGCAGCTCAATTGGTGCGGGGCTTGGGTAGTGAAAATATCGACTATCGCCTTCGCCATACTGAATTTGACCAGCCTGAGGGCATTCGGTGGCTTGGCACGACAGTTGAGTCTCTCTCCAGTTTGCAGGGGGCGCTGATTGTGGGGTCAAACCTGCGCAAGGACCATCCCTTGTTTGCACAGCGAATTCGCCAATCAGTGCGGCATGGCGCAGTCGTTTCGGCGATTACATCGCGCAATTTGCTGCGTGATGCGGATGCTTGGGCCATGCCCGTCCAAAATCAGTTTCTGCTTGATCCAGCCGATTGGTGCCAGGCGCTGGCTGCGGTTGCACAGGCCGTGGCGGCTGAAAAAGATGTGCCCGCTCCGGTTGAAGTGTTTGCTGATATTCCGGATTTGGCGATGTCCATTGCCAAGGCTTTGCTTGCGGGCGGCACTCAGGCGATTTTGCTGGGCAATGCGGCGGCGCATCATCCACAGGCCAGCAGCCTGTTGGCTTTGTGCCAGTGGCTGGGCTGCCAGACGGGAGCCAGCGTTGGTTATTTGACGGAAGCTGCCAATACGGTTGGCGCACAGTGGGTGAAGGCATTGCCGGGCCACAATGGGCTGAATGCTGGACAAATGCTCGCAGGCGGCCTCAGGGCGTTGCTGCTGCTCAATACTGAGCCTGCGATGGATGCAACTGCTCCGGTTGAAATGGAAGGCAACGGCATGGTGGTTACGTTCAGCCCATTCAAAGCCAACATGGATGTCAGCGATGTGCTGCTGCCCATTGCGCCTTTTTCCGAAACATCGGGAACGTTTGTGAACGCTGAGGGCCGCGTGCAGAGTTTTCATGCCGTGGTCAAGCCGTTGGGCGACACGCGACCGGCATGGAAGGTGTTGCGCGTGCTTGGCGATATGTTGGGATTGGCACAGCCTGTTTTCAATTCCTCGCAAGAAGTATTGGCGCACGCGTTGGGTGGTTCAGGTATTTCCATGCTGCCCGCCAGCTCGTTGAGCAACGCAACGCAAGCGTCCATCACAGTGGAAAAAGCTGTCAATGTGCCCCGTGATTGGGGAATCTACGAGCTGGATGGCATTGTGCGGCGCGCGCCTGCGCTTCAGCAGACAACGGATGCGCGCGAATACAGATCGCAGGGTGAGCAAGGAGTGGCGGCATGATTGATGCGCTGCACGATTTTGGATTGCACCTGTTTGCAGGCCAATGGTGGGTGCATGCCGCATGGCCCATTGTTTGGACCCTGCTGAAAATCATCGCAATCATTGCTCCATTGATGATTGCCGTGGCCTACACCACCCTGTGGGAGCGCAAGTTGCTGGGCTGGATGCAAGCGCGGCACGGGCCCAATCGCGTGGGGCCCTGGGGTCTGCTGCAACCGGCTGCTGATGGCATCAAGTTGCTGACCAAGGAGATTATTCAGCCAATGGCTTCCGCCAAGGGGTTGTTCATCATGGGGCCGCTGATGGCCATCATGCCCGCTCTTGCAGCCTGGTCAGCCATTCCATTCGCGCCTCATGTGGCGTTGGCCGATGTGAATGCGGGGCTGCTGCTGGTCATGGCCATCACTTCGATTGAGATTTATGGCGTGATTATCGCGGGGTGGTCTTCCAACTCGAAATACGCTTTTTTGGGCGCTTTGCGTGCTTCGGCCCAGATGATCAGCTATGAGATCGCCATGGGCTTTTGCTTTCTAGCCGTGCTCATGGTGTCTGGCAGCATGAATTTGACCGATATTGTCATGAAGCAGGCGGAAGGCGTGGCCTTTGGCGGCGTTTTTGCCGGCACTTTCCTGTCATGGAACTGGCTCCCGCTTATTCCGATGTTCGTGGTGTATCTGATTTCCATGGTAGCTGAAACCAATCGGCACCCATTCGATGTGGTGGAAGGCGAAGCCGAGATTGTCGCAGGCCATATGGTCGAATATTCGGGCATGGGTTTCGCGGTATTTTTCCTGGGCGAATATGCTGCCATGTGGCTGGTTTCCATCTTGGCAGTCATCATGTTTTTGGGCGGATGGCTGCCGCCGGCTGATTTCGCACCGTTCACATGGATTCCTGGGTGGATTTGGCTGGGCGTCAAGACAGCCATCGTGCTGACCATGTTCATTTGGATTCGTGCCACTTTCCCTCGATTCCGTTATGACCAGATCATGCGCTTGGGATGGAAGGTGTTTATTCCCGTCACACTCGTTTGGTTATTGGTCATTGGCGTCTGGATGCATACGCCGCTGAATCTCTGGCTCTGAACACCGGAGCGCGAATATGAATCCTGTTGCAACTCCTTTTTCGATCAAGGACTTTTTCAAGAGCTTCATGCTCCTGGAATTGTTCAAAGGCATGGCTTTGACGGGGCGTTACGCTTTCCGCCGCAAAGTCACGGTGATGTTTCCAGAAGAAAAAACACCGCTGTCACCGCGTTTTCGCGGCCTGCATGCCTTGCGCCGTTACGAAAACGGCGAGGAACGCTGCATTGCCTGCAAATTGTGCGAGGCCATCTGTCCGGCGATGGCCATCACTATCGAGTCCACTCAGCGGGAAGATGGCACGCGCCGCACCACGCGCTATGACATTGATCTGACCAAATGCATCTTCTGCGGTTTCTGCGAGGAAAGCTGCCCAACCGATTCCATTGTCGAAACCCAGATTTTTGAATACCACGGCGAAAAGCGCGGCGATCTTTATTTCACCAAGGAAATGCTGCTGGCCGTGGGTGACCGGTACGAAAAAGACATCGCCGCCGCGAAGGCCGCTGATGCCAAATATCGCTGATTCACAGGCACGATTCATGGACATCCAGGCTGGTTTTTTCTATCTGTTCTCTGCCGTGCTGCTGTTTTCAGCATTCAGGGTGGTGACGGCACGCAACCCCGTGCATGCCGTGCTTTTTCTGATGCTGGCGTTTTCGCAAGCTGCGGGAATCTGGCTGCTGCTGAAAGCCGAATTTCTTGCCATCACGCTGGTGCTGGTTTATCTGGGCGCGGTGATGGTGCTGTTCCTTTTTGTCGTGATGATGCTGGACATCAATATTGACAGTGTGCGACAAGGTTTTTGGAAGCATTTTCCGCTGGCGTTGGGCGTAGGTGCCGTGATTACGCTTGAAATGGCGGCTGTACTTAAAGGCGGCTTCAGCGCGGCGCAAGCGCCTGAAATGCAGGCTGTGCTGGCTGCCGTGAACGTAGGCAATACCAAGATGCTGGGCGGACTGCTATACACGCAATACCTGTACCCGGTGCAGATTGCCGCAGTCATTTTGTTGGTGGCCATGATCGCTGCCATTGCGCTCACGCTGCGCGAACGCAAGACTACCAAGAAAATTGATCCTTCCATTCAGGTGCGTGCCAAAGCGGCAGACCGTTTGGTCGTCGTTTCCATGCAGGCGACGCAGGCGGCCCCGGCAGTGGAGGAGGCGGCTGCTCCAGCCGAGGAGACGAAACGATGACACTGGCGCATTGCCTGACATTGGGCGCAATTCTGTTTGCGATAGCCATCGTCGGCATTTTTCTCAACCGCAAGAATCTGATTGTGCTGCTCATGGCCATCGAGCTGATGCTGCTGGCTGTCAATCTGAATTTCGTGGCTTTTTCGCATTATCTGGGTGATATGCACGGGCAGGTGTTTGTTTTTTTCATCCTCACGGTGGCCGCTGCTGAATCGGCCATTGGCCTGGCTATTTTGATGCTGCTGTTCCGCAATCGATCCAGCATTAATGTAGATGAACTCAATGAATTGAAAGGGTAAACGCATCATGAGTCAGACCCTTTCCACTGCGGCTCTGCTGGCCGTTCCGCTTGCGCCTTTGGCTGGGTGCCTGGCTGCCGGTATTTTGGGCACAACCTTCGGCGGCAACGTCATTGGCCGCCGCGCTTCGCATACAGCCACCATTCTGGGTGTTTTCATTGCCTTCCTTATTTCCGCCTGTACGCTCAAAAGCGTGGCGCTGGATGGCGCGCGATTCAACCAGACCATTTATGAGTGGATGGTTGTGGGCGGCCTGAAAATGGAAGTGGGCTTCATGGTCGATGGTCTCACGGCCATGATGATGTGCGTTGTCACCTTTGTATCGCTCATGGTGCACGTATATACCATTGGCTATATGGATGAAGATGCAGGCTACAACCGCTTTTTCTCTTATATCTCGCTATTCACTTTTTCCATGTTGATGCTGGTGATGAGCAACAACATGCTCCAGCTGTTTTTCGGCTGGGAAGCTGTGGGGCTGGTGTCTTATTTGCTGATCGGTTTCTGGTTCAACAAGCCAACAGCCATTTTCGCCAACATGAAGGCGTTTTTGGTAAACCGCGTGGGCGATTTCGGCTTTATTCTGGGAATCGGCCTGATTGCAGCTTATACCAATACCCTCAACTACACCGAAATATTCACCCATGCCCGCGAGCTGGCGGCCCAGACGATGCCGGGCACGGACTGGATGCTGGTGACGGTTATCTGCATTTGCCTGTTTATTGGCGCAATGGGCAAGAGCGCGCAGTTTCCACTGCACGTGTGGCTGCCGGATTCCATGGAAGGCCCCACGCCTATTTCCGCGCTGATTCACGCGGCCACCATGGTGACGGCAGGCATTTTCATGGTGACGCGCATGTCGCCGCTGTATGAGCTGTCGGATGCCGCCTTGAGTTTCATTATGGTTATCGGCGGCATTACGGCGTTGTTCATGGGCTTTCTGGGCATTATTCAGAATGACATCAAACGCGTGGTGGCGTATTCCACGTTGTCGCAGCTGGGCTATATGACAGTCGCGTTGGGCGCTTCGGCTTATTCCGTGGCCGTGTTTCACCTGATGACGCATGCGTTTTTCAAGGCGCTGCTGTTCCTGGCAGCTGGTTCGGTCATTATGGGTATGCACCATAACCAGGATATGCGCTGGATGGGCGGCGTGCGCAAATACATGCCTGTTACGCACTGGACTCTGCTGATTGGCACGCTGGCTCTGGTTGGCACACCCTTTTTCTCGGGCTTTTATTCCAAGGACGCCATTATTGAAGCAGTAGGCGCCAGCCATGTCTGGGGGGCAGGCTTTGGCTATTTCGCCGTGCTGGCGGGCGTGTTTGTCACTTCTTTCTATTCATTCCGTCTTTATTTCCTCGTCTTCTGGGGCAAGGAGCGGTATGACCAGAACCCGGAAATCCACCACCATGATGATCATCATGGCCACGGTCATGATGCCCAACCGCACGAGTCGCCCTGGGTCGTCTGGGTGCCGCTGGTCATGCTGGCCATACCTTCCATTTTCATCGGCTTTTTCACGCTCATGCCGCTGCTGTTTGGCCCGTATTTCAGCGATGTCATTTTTGTCGATGTCATGCGCCACGGCGCGATGGCCGAGCTGTCCGAACATATTCATGGCGCTGTCAGCATGGCTTTGCATGGCTTTGTTTCCTGGCCGTTCTGGCTGGCCGTGGCGGGTGCGGCATCAGCTTGGTACATGTACATGGTCAATCCGGCGCTGCCGGTGGCGCTCAAGCGGTTCTTCATGAGCGCGGGCATTTACCAGTTTCTGGAAAACAAATATTTCATGGACTGGATTTACGAAAACATCTTTGCCCGTGGCGGCCGCGTGATTGGCACGGGGCTATGGCTGGGGGGCGACCGCGCGCTGATTGATGGCGCGGTGGTCAATGGCTCCTGGAAGCTGGTCGGCCGGATTTCGGCCCTGGTGCGCCGTGTGCAGACGGGCTATCTCTACCACTACGCCCTCTGGATGATTCTGGGTGTTTTCGTGTTCATGACGTTCTTTGTCTGGCTCAACAAGTAAAAGGAAGCGTTGGAAATGAGTTGGTTGAGCCTTGCCATCTGGACGCCCATCGTCTTTGGCCTTGTCATCCTGCCGCTGGGGCGCGATAGCCAAGCTTCGCTGGCGCGCTGGCTCGCGCTGGCCGGGTCTGTCTTGGGCTTTCTGGTTACGCTGCCGCTGTACACCGGCTTTCAGGCTGGCACGGCGCAAATGCAGTTTGTCGAAAAAGCGTCGTGGATTGAGCGTTTCAACATTTATTACCACCTCGGCGTGGATGGCATCTCGCTGTGGTTCGTGCTGCTGACAGCGTTCATCACCATCATCGTCGTCATTGCCGGCTGGGAAGTCATCCAGAAGAAGGTCAATCAGTACATGGCGGCCTTTCTCATCCTGTCCGGGCTGATGATTGGCGTGTTCGCCGCGCTGGACGGGCTGCTGTTTTACGTGTTCTTTGAAGCCACGCTGATTCCGATGTATCTCATCATCGGCGTCTGGGGCGGACCCAACCGGATTTATGCCGCCTTCAAGTTCTTCCTCTACACCCTGATGGGGTCGCTGCTCACGCTGGTGGCCTTCGTCTATCTGTATTGGCGTTCGGGCGGCAGTTTTGATATTCAAACCTGGCACCAGCTGCCCCTGCCCCTGCCGGTGCAGACGCTGCTGTTCTTCGCCATGTTCGCCGCCTTCGCCGTCAAGGTGCCCATGTGGCCCGTGCATACCTGGCTGCCGGATGTGCACGTGGAAGCGCCCACGGGCGGCTCCGCCGTGCTGGCGGCCATCATGCTCAAGCTGGGCGCGTATGGCTTTTTGCGCTTTTCCATGCCCATCGCGCCTGATGCCGCGCATGAATGGGCCTGGCTGATGATCACCTTCTCCCTTGTGGCTGTGATTTACGTGGGCCTGGTGGCGCTGGTGCAGCAGGACATGAAAAAGCTCGTGGCTTATTCCTCTGTGGCGCACATGGGTTTCGTCACCCTGGGTTTTTTCCTGTTCAACGACCTCGGCGTGGCGGGCGGCCTGGTGCAAATGGTTTCGCACGGGTTCGTTTCCGCCGCCATGTTCCTGGGCATTGGCGTGCTGTATGACCGCGTGCACTCGCGCGAAATCGCGGCCTATGGCGGTGTTGTCAATACCATGCCGCGCTTTGCCGCCTTCGCCCTGCTGTTTTCCATGGCCAACTGCGGTTTGCCGGGCACGGCGGGCTTCGTGGGCGAATGGATGGTGATTCTGGGCGCTGTGCAATTCAACTTCTGGATTGGCCTGGGCGCTGCCACGGCGCTGATTCTGGGCGCCTCCTACACCCTGTGGATGTACAAGCGCGTCTATCTGGGCGCCACCGGCAACGACCACGTGCGCCAGCTCAAGGACATCAATGCCCGCGAATGCCTGATGCTGGCCCTGCTGGCGGCCGCCATACTGGGCATGGGTCTGTATCCCAAGCCGTTCACTGACGTCATGGACGCTTCTGTAACCCACTTTTTGCAACACGTTGCCACATCCAAGCTGAATTGAGGAGCTGCAAACATGATTGACCGACTCAGCTGGCTGGCGATCTACCCTGAAATCGTGCTGCTGGCCATGGCTTGCGTGATTCTGCTGATGGACCTGATGGTCAAGGGCAGGCTGCGCACGCCCACCTACCTGATGTCCCTGCTCACGCTGGCCGTGGTGGCTGCGCTGACGGCGTTTTTCGCGCAAGACGGCAAAACCGTCTATGGCTTTGGCGGCCTGGTGGTGAGCGATCCCATGAGCAACTGGCTCAAGTGCTTTGCGGCCCTTTCCACCATCGTCTGCTTCGTCTATGGCCGCGCTTACGCGGCCGACCGGGGCATGCTGCGCGGTGGCGAGCTTTTCTCGATGGGCCTGCTGTCGCTGCTGGGCGCGTTCGTCATGGTTTCGGCCAACAACTTCCTGCTCATTTACCTGGGGCTGGAGCTGATGACCCTCTCGGCCTACGCGCTTGTGGCGCTGCGCCGCGACGACGCCACGGCCACTGAAGCGGCCATGAAGTATTTCGTGCTGGGCGCGCTGGCTTCTGGCTTTTTGCTCTACGGCCTGTCCATGCTTTACGGCGCCACGGGCACGCTCGATATTGGCGGCGTGCGCCAGGCCATTGAAGCGGGCGCGGCGCAAAAACAGGTGCTGGTATTCGGCCTTGTTTTCGTGGTGGCCGGCCTGGCCTTCAAGTTCGGCGTGGCGCCTTTCCACATGTGGCTGCCTGATGTGTACCAGGGCGCGCCTACGGCCATCACGCTCATGATCGGCTCGGCTCCCAAGATCGCGGCCTTCGCCATGGCCATCCGCCTGCTGGTGGAAGGTCTGCTGCCGCTGGCCTTTGACTGGCAGCAAATGCTGGCGCTGCTGGCCATTGCCTCGCTGCTTCTGGGCAACCTGGCGGCCATTGCGCAGACCAACCTCAAGCGCATGCTGGCCTACTCCACCATCGCGCAAATGAGCTTCGTGCTCATGGGCCTGATGGCGGGCGTGACGGACGGCAACCCGGCCGGGGCCGAAAACGCCTACAGCAGCGCCATGTTCTACACGCTCTCCTACGTGCTCACCACGCTCGTGAGCTTTGGCGTGATCATGCTGCTGGCGCGCCAGGGCTTTGAAAGCGAAGAAATCGCCGACTTCGCGGGCCTGAACCAGCGCAGCCCCTTGTTCGCCGGCATCATGCTCATCTGCCTGTTTTCGCTGGCGGGCATTCCGCCGATGGTGGGCTTTCAGGCCAAGCTTGGCGTCATCCAGGCGCTGGTGAGCACGGGGCAAAGCGCCTACATTGCGCTGGCCGTGTTCGCCATCGTCATGTCGCTGATTGCCGCCTTCTACTACCTGCGCGTCATCAAGGTCATGTATTTCGATGCGCCCGCCGGGCCGCAGGCGCAAGCCGCCATTGCCGCCCCGGCCGATCTGCGGGCCGTGCTCACCGTCAATGGCCTGCTGGTGCTGGGCCTGGGCCTGCTGCCGGGCGCGCTGATGGAAGCCTGCCGCAGCGCCATTGCGCACATGCTCAATACCTGAAAGCCGAGGCGGCCCTGCTGCCGGCCCGCCGCCTGCGCTGCTTGCCTCTGGCGCTTGGCGCTCCTTGCAGCTGCTGCGCAGGCTGTTGAAAAGTCTGAAATACCTCAAAATCAGGAGCAAATTCAAGGCCCAGAAATGGCCTTTTGCGCAATATCGGCGGGGAGGTCATGCTATGGAACAAAGAGCAATTAAAGCGATGTGGCGCCAGACGCTGGCGCGCACATGCGGCGTGCTCGCCGCCGCGCGCCGGGCGGCTGGCCCCGGCGGATATTGGGAAAAGGCATTGCCATGAGTCAAAGCGCAAGCATCTGGCTGTTGATCGCCCTGGCGGCGCTGGCCGCCAACCTGCCTTTTCTCAACCAGCGCCGGCTGGCCGTCTGGCCCGCGCCATCGGGCCGCAAAAGCCTGGGTCTGCGCCTGCTGGAGCTGGTGTTCTGGTACTTCGTGACGGGCGGTATCGGCAAGGCGCTGGAAGCCCATGCGGGGCAGATTCACTCGCAAGACTGGGAGTTCTACGCCGTCACCGCCGCGCTCTTTCTCACGCTGGCCTTTCCCGGTTTTGTTTACCGCTACCTGCTCAAACGTGGACGCTGACCGCACCCCCGCCCCTCCGCTCTTCCCCGCCGGCCCTGACTTTCAGGACGAAACCCTGCGCGAGCAGCCGCTGGCCTCCGAGCCTTTGCTGCAAGGCCATTTCCTGCGCGTGCAGCGCGACACCGTGCGCCTGCCGGACGGCCAGCACGGCGAACACGGCGGCACGGCCACCCGCGAATATGTGCGCCACCCCGGCGCAGCCGTCATCGCCGCCCTGCTGGAAGACGGGCAGGGCGGCTGGCGCGTCGTGCTGGAGCGCCAATGGCGCCACCCCCTGGGCCAGGCCATCATCGAACTGCCCGCCGGCAAGCTCGACCCCGGCGAGCCGCCCCTGCACTGCGCGCAGCGTGAATTGCGCGAAGAAACCGGCTACACCGCTCGCGAATGGGCCTATGCGGGCCTGATGCACCCCACGCCCGCCTACTCCACCGAAGGCATCCACCTCTGGTTCGCGCGCGGCCTCACGGCAGGCCCGCGCCAGCTTGACGCGGGCGAACACCTGCACGTCTTCACCACCACCGTGCCCGAACTGCTCGACTGGTGCCGCCAGGGCCGCGTGACCGACAGCAAAACCCTCGCCGCCGCCCTCTGGCTGCAAAACTACCTCAGCGGCGCGTGGCCGCTTGACTGGCAGCGCGATGAAAGTGCTTGATTTGCAATGCGACCAAGGCCACGTCTTTGAAGGCTGGTTTGCCTCCGAAGACGACTACCAGGCCCAGCGCCAAAGCGGCCTGCTCACATGCCCCCTGTGCGGCGCGCCCGATGTGGACAAACTCCCCAGCGCCCCGCGCCTGAACCTGGGCAGCGGCGGCGCGCCAGCAGGGCAGGGCGGCCCAAGCGGCGGGCCGGAGGAGGCCGCTTTGCCTGCCATGCAGGCCGCTTTACTGAAAGCCATGCGCCGCCTCATGCGCGAAACCGAAGATGTCGGCGCCCGCTTCGCAGAGGAAGCCCGCCGCATCCACTACGGTGAAACCCGTGAACGTCCCATCCGTGGCCGCGCAAGCCCCGAAGAAACCCACGCCCTGCTGGAAGAAGGCATCCCCGTCATGTCTTTGCCCCTGCCGCCCGGATTCGATGGCGAGCTTCAATGAGCAGAGGTGAAAAATCTGGGCCGCCTGCTTTTTGAAAGAGCATGACGGCGAATACAGGCCGCGCCAGAGCTTGCCAGACGGTCAAGCGCCAGAAAAACGGGTCAGGGTCTGGCCGCGAGAGATAAAAAGCCGGTCAGGACAGTCAAGGCACAGACGGCACCCTGCTTCTCGCAGGCTTTGCCGCCGTTCTTTTCTTGTATGCGCCGGCTTGCCTGTCTTGGCTCATGAAGCTGCGGCTGCCGCCAGACCGCGTTTTTGGCATGGGCCATTTCTACTGTCCATCCGACATCAGAAACTGGAGCAAATTTGAGAGGGTCAAAACACCGCTCTGCGCAATATCTACTAGGACGTCGTGCTATGAATAGTGGAGCGAAATTGACCTTGTCCAATGCTTGCCCGCAGGTGTGAAAAGCGGCCTGGCGGCCTGCGGCGCTGCAAGCGGCAGGTCAGGCCGCCCAGGCTCATCTGCTCTTTCGCCCTTTGCGGCCAGGCTTCGCTCGGCCTCACGGATAGATGGGCGACAGGCCTTTACCGCGCCAGGGTTTTGAGGGCCTGCTTGATGCCTTCGCTCACGCCTACGTCGGCAGGCAAGGCCTTGAGGGCTGCGGCGGCTTCTTTTTCGCTGTAGCCCAGCGCCAGCAGAGCCTGCTGGATGTCGGCGTGCGCATCGCTGGCTGGCGCGGCCGCGCCGGAAGCGGAAAGGTCGGGAGAGAGTTTGCCCTTGAGTTCCAGAAGCAGGCGTTCGGCTATTTTCTTGCCGATGCCCGGCAGTTTGGTCAGGCGGCCCGCCTGCTGGGTGGAAACGGCCTGCGCAAGATCGCTCACGCTCATGCCCGACAAAACGGCCAGCGCCATGCGCGGGCCGATGCCGCTGATGCGGATGAGCTGGCGGAAGGCGTCACGCTCGGCGGCGGTGCCGAATCCGTAGAGCGTGTGTGCGTCTTCCCGCACGACCAGGTGGGTGAGCAGCG
The DNA here is from genome assembly GCF_029813755.1 of Ottowia cancrivicina. Lineage (NCBI taxonomy): Bacteria > Pseudomonadati > Pseudomonadota > Betaproteobacteria > Burkholderiales > Comamonadaceae > Ottowia > Ottowia cancrivicina. The sequence goes on from NZ_JARVII010000003.1 coordinate 58,744, forward strand.
TGACGGGTGCGCCAGCGGCGGGCAGGTTGTAGAAGGTGCTCATGGGCACGTCTACTTCATAGCCGACGCCATGGCAGTCGAGCAGCAGGCGCGGCGGGTTCTTTTCGGCCAGCAGGCCAGCCAGGCGTCCGATCATGGTCAGGGCTGCGAATCAGCCGCAGGTCACGCGCACGACCGCGCCTTGCGCATTGACGATGACGTTCAGGCGGCCTATTTGCATTTCCTTGGTGGTGGCGCTGTTTTCGCGCAGCATGCGGGCAAGGTCTGCGCCGGCGGCGGCGCGCGCCTGCTCCAGCATGGCCGGGCCGCCGTAGGGTTTGCCGACGATGGACTGCGCGGCTTTGGCGTTGCATTGGTTGCGCGCGGCTTTGCCGCTTTCCACTTGCGTGATTTCACGCGGCTGGCTTGGCTGGCCTTGCGCGTGGTCATGAGCGTGCGGGTGCATGGGAGTTTGGGTCTGTGCGGGTTCAGGGGCGGGCTTCGGGGCGTTGGTGCAGGCGGTCAAAGCCATCAGGGCGGCAAAAGCCAGAGGGTAGGCAAACAGCCGTTTTTCCATGTTGAGTGCTCCACAAGTTTGTTGAAAAGAAAACGTGAAAACGAAAACGCGCTGCTCCTGCCCGGGCAGCGCGCGTGGGATGGTAACTGCCTGCCTGGAACTGAAAGCGAAACGGGCGCCTGTTTTCAGACGCCCGCTGGCAGATTCGTGAGATCGGCGCGCGCTGCTTCAACACTTGTTTTTGTTCTTGGCGCCGCCCTGGCGCGCCTTCAGGCGCGGGTTTGATTTGCAGATGACGTAGATGCGGCCACGGCGGCGCACCACCTGGCAGTCGCGGCTGCGCTTTTTGGCTTCTTTGAGGGATGAAAGCACTTGCATGATTGAAATACTCCTTTGTGTTTCAGAACTTGTTCAAAGTCTGTCTGTGGGCGCGAAAAACGCGGACCCGGCCAGACGCTGAACGGGTTCATAGGGGGGGACGGGAAAGCTGTCGATTGTAGTTATGTTCTAACAACTGTGATGCGTTTTCCCTTTGGAAAAAGCCAGAAACACGCGAAAAACGCACGTGTGCTAGAGTCCCGCTTCGCAACTTTTCACGCATTAGGCCATCAGCTTGGCTACCTTCAACAGGTAGCCAAATTTTTTTGGAAAGCCCGCCCGCCAACAGCCAGACAGCCATTGGGCGGGACTCTCAAGGAGCCTCCGGCAAACAAAATACAAAGGCGCTGGCTCCCGCCTTTTTCACGGTGACCCGCAGCAGCGCCATGCCGCCTGCGGACATGAAAGGAAGCAACATGCAAATTCCCGCCAGGCTGAACGCCCTGGGGCGCGGCATCAATACCTTCGCGGTTGATGTGGCCGCCGGGTTCTTCCAGGTTTCGCACAACGGCTTTGCCCTGCTGGGACTGGCCGTGGTTTGCGCTGTAGCCTTGCTGGTGGCGCGGCCCGATTTGCGCCACCAGGGCGAAGAGCAACTCACCTCATGGCTCAAGGCGCGGCAGGCGGCACAGGTGGGCTTTGAAGCCGAACCTGTGGCCAGCCGCCGGGCCACGGCCGCCAACCCGGTGGACTTGCCGCCGGAGCAGGCCAACGCGGTGCAGTGGATCAGCCGCAAATACCGCGTAGCCCCCGAGCCAGTGGCCGCCCTGGTGGCCGAAGCCTATGAAACAGGCCAGCGCGTGCGGCTCGATCCCACGCTGATTCTGGCCGTCATGGCTGTCGAATCCAGCTTCAACCCCTTTGCACAAAGCAACGTGGGCGCACAGGGGCTGATGCAGGTGATGACCAAGGTGCATACCGACAAATACGAAGACTTCGGCGGCAACTTCGCCGCGTTTGACCCCGTCAGCAATCTGCGCGTGGGCATCCGCGTGCTCAAGGACTGCACCACGCGTTTTGGCTCCACGGCTGGCGGCCTGAAGTGCTACGTGGGCGCCGCCAACATGGAGGACGATGGCGGTTACGCCGCCAAAGTAATGGCTGAACACGCCCGCATCTACCGCGCTGCTACGGGCCGCGCCCTGCCCGCAGCGGCCAGCGAAGAAGCGCTGCGCGCCAAGGCTTCCGCCACCGGCACGGCGCCAGCCTCTGCTGACGCATTGACGCAAGCCGGGTCACTGGCGGAAAGCAGCGCCAGCCCAGTCAACTCATCCAGCCGCAAGAGCCGCAACGCCATCAGCGTAGCCAGCGCGTTTTAAAGCCTGGCTTTCTTTCGCCACGCGCCAGCCGCTGCCTGGAACGGTCTGTTTTCGCGCCGGGCGCGCGGCCTCTTGAAAAAACCTGCACCGCTACAATCTTGGCCCTCGACTCGCGGCAAGAGCGACAGCAACACCTCCGGCCCGGCCTGCCACGCGCACCAGATTCAGACGCAGCGGCCACTTTTCCCGCAAGGATTGCACACCAAATGATCGCCCGGACATCTTGCCTGCGCGCCGCAAGGCACCCCTTGCCTGCTGCGTCCTGACCGCACTCCTTTGTTCTGATGTCTGAACGCATGGCCAGGCGCCGGATGCCTTTCATGCAACCGACTGTCATGCCCCTTCACCATAGGTCCGTCCATGCCCGCCAAGAAAACGTCTGCTCCCGCCGCTGAAGAAGCCGTCGCGCCAAAAGCCGCCAAGAAAGCCAGCGCCAAGAAAGCTGCCACCGTCGAAGCCGAGGCCGAACCCCTAAAGAAAACCCCGGCTGCAAAGGCCCCGAAGGCCAAAGCTGAAAAAGCCGAAGCCGAGCCAGAAGCCAAGGCCAAAAAATCCCGTGTCGCCAAGGCTGCCGCTGATGAAACGGTTGGCGAAACTGCTGACTCAGCGGCCGAAAGCGCGCCCAAGGCCAAGAAAGCCAAACCTACTGCCAAATCTGCTGCCAAACCGGAGGCCGCCAAGGCTAGCGGCAAGCGTGGCCGCCCAGCCAAAGGCAAAAAAGCAGGTGCGGAGGATGACGACGCCGATCTGTCGGACATTGAAGACGACCTGCAAGGCGAGCCGGAGGCCGAAGCCGCTGGCGGCGCAGCCGCAGCAGCCGAGCAGGCCAAGCCGCTGCGCATGAAGATCAGCAAGGCCAAGGAGCGCGCGCTGATGAAGGAATTCGGGCTGGACGAAACCGTTCTGTCCGAAGAAGAGCTGAACCTGCGCCGCGCCAACCTCAAGGCGCTGCTCAAGCTGGGCAAGACGCGCGGCTACCTCACTCACGGCGAAATCAACGACCACCTGCCTGACAAGCTGGTTGATCCTGAAACGCTGGAAGCCGTGGTGACCATGCTCAACGATCTGGGCGTGGCCGTCTATGAGCAAACGCCCGACTCCGAAACCCTGCTGCTCACCAACCAGGGCAACAACACCGCCACGGAAGAAGAAGCCGAGGAAGAAGCCGAAGCCGCCCTTTCCACCGTGGACAGCGAATTTGGCCGCACCACTGACCCCGTGCGCATGTACATGCGCGAGATGGGCACGGTCGAGCTGCTCACGCGCGAAGGCGAAATTGAAATTGCCAAGCGCATCGAAGGGGGTCTGATGGACATGATGCAGGCCATCAGCGCCAGCCCTTCCATCATTGCTGAAATCCTGCAAATGGCCGCCGAAATCCGTGAAGGCAAAGCCGTCATCAACACCATCGTGGACGGCTTTGTGGACCACGACGAAAACGACGACTACGTGGCCGAAGAAGACTTCGACGAATACGACGACGATGACGACGACGGCAAGGGCGGCTCCAAGGCCATGACCAAGCTGCTGGAAGCGCTGAAAACGCAGGCGCTGGAGCGCTTTGACCGCATTGCCCAGCTTTATGAAAAAGTGCTCAAGGCGCACAGCAAAGACGGCTGGGGCACGCCCGCCTACGTCAAGGCGCAGGAAGCGCTCTCGGCCGAGCTGATGACCATCCGCTTCACGGCCAAAACCATTGAAAAGCTCAGCGACATGCTGCGCGGCCAGGTAGACGCTGTACGCCGCCATGAGCGCGATCTGCGCCGCATCATCGTGGACAAGTGCGGCTACCCGCAGGAGCAGTTCATTGCCGAATTCTCCGGCCGGGGCAAAAACGGCGAACGCGTGCCATCGCACCTGCTCGACCTGCGCTGGTGTGAAAAGCAGGCGGCCTCCAACAAGCCCTGGAGCGCCGTCATGGGCCGCAACATTCCGCCCATCCAGGACTTGCAGCAAAAGCTCATCGACTTGCAGCAGCTCGTGGTCGTGCCGCTGGACGAGCTGAAAGACATCCACAAACGCATGAACCAGGGCGAAGCCGCCAGCCGCTTTGCCAAGAAGGAAATGATCGAGGCCAACCTGCGCCTGGTCATCTCCATCGCCAAGAAATACACCAACCGGGGCCTGCAATTTCTTGATCTGATCCAGGAAGGCAACATTGGCCTGATGAAGGCGGTGGACAAATTCGAATACCGGCGCGGCTACAAGTTTTCCACCTACGCCACCTGGTGGATCCGCCAGGCCATCACGCGCTCCATCGCCGACCAGGCCCGCACCATCCGCATACCGGTGCACATGATCGAAACCATCAACAAGATGAACCGCTTCTCGCGCCAGCACTTGCAAGAGCACGGCTTCGAGCCGGATGCCGCCTTGCTGGCCGAAAAGATGGAAATCCCGGAAGACAAAATCCGCAAGATCATGAAAATCGCCAAGGAGCCTATCTCCATGGAAACCCCCATCGGAGACGACGACGACAGCCACCTGGGCGACTTCATCGAAGACACCAGCAACACCGCCCCGGTCGATGCCGCCATGCAGGCCGGCCTGCGCGACGTGGTCAAGGACATTCTCGACAGCCTCACCCCGCGCGAAGCCAAGGTGCTGCGCATGCGCTTCGGCATTGAAATGAGCACCGACCACACGCTCGAAGAGGTCGGCAAGCAGTTTGACGTCACGCGCGAGCGCATCCGCCAGATCGAGGCCAAGGCCCTGCGCAAGCTCAAGCACCCCTCGCGCTCGGACAAACTGCGCAGCTTTATGGACTCCATCTAGGCTCCCGGCGAGCGCCAGATGTACAGGAAACAAGGGGCGAATTCACTGCTTATTCGCTCCTTGTTTCATAGCATGGGGTCCTAGTAGAGTCTGCGCCAAAGCCACTTTCAGATCCCCTGAAATTGCTCCTCTTTTCAAGATAGAGCAACCTGCGTTTTCATGCCTGGCGCAGCAGGCATTGCGGTGCACAGCGGCTTTGCATCAGCCAAAGCACAGAGCCTGAACGCCGTGCGGCTTTTTTCGCCTTTGGCAGCCAGCAGCGCAGCGCGAAAGCCGGGCTGGTTTCGCTCCGCATTAAATAGCAATATGTCCTAGTGGAAATTGCGCAGAAGGGCGGTTTCTACCGCTTTAATTTGCTCCTGTTTTTGGTGCTCTTGCGTGGCAAACGGGTTTTGATGCCGGGCCAGAAATAGGCAGGCCGAACGTGTTTTTCGGCTGCGCGCCGTTGCGTATGCCGCAGTGCAGGTCGGGCCGGGCAGGCAGTGTGCGCCTGCGCTGCCTATACTTTCGCGCTTTTTCTGATTCAGGGCGGGCGGACCGCCTTTTTGCTGGCCGCTCGCGCCTGTTTGCCTCTCTGTTCCCTAGATTTATGAACGCTCCCGTTTCCCCCGCTGATGAAAACGCCTTGCTGGCTGAATTGGCCCAGATGCTGGTGGACAGCCTCAATCTGGATATGAAGCCTGCAGAAATCGACCCGGATGCGCCCTTGTATGGCGATGGACTGGGGCTGGACTCGATCGACATTCTGGAAGTGGCACTGGCGGTATCCAAGAAATACGGCTTTCAGCTGCGGGCTGAAGACGAGAACAAGCAAGCCATCTACAGCAGCCTGCGCAGCCTGGCCCGGCACATCGCGGCGCACCGCACGATTTGAGTTTTTTTCCTCCCTTGCCAATGACCTGGATGCCTGCAGGCCCGCCGGGCCGCCCCGCTGGCGAGAGCGCGCCTGCCTGCGGCGCAGCCCGCGCGGATGCCCCAGCCCTTGCTCACGCCCGTGAGGCCAGCGCGGCGTGCGCGCCCCATGACGCACGCGTACCCATGCTGGTGGCGGCGGGCGTGGTTACCTACGCAGCGGCGGCGTGGTGGAGCAGCCGCCATCTGCCCTGGCTGGCGCTGGCGTTGGCCGTGGCGCCTTTTGTGTGGCTGGCGGCGGCGTTCGCCTTGGCGCGGCCTGCCGCAGGCGGCGCGTGGCAGCGGGCCGGGCGCTGGCTGCCGCTGCTGGCGTTGTGCGCGGCCCTGGCGGCGGGCTGGGAGCCGCTGCTGGCCAATGTGCTGCTGGTGTATCTGGTCCAGCACGTGGGCGCGCATGCGGCGCTGGGCTGGATGTTTGGCGCAAGCCTGCGGCCCGGGCGCACGCCGCTTTGCACCGAATTTGCCAGCTGGGGGCACTGGCGCATGACGCCGCAGCTGGTGTGGTACACGCGGCAAGTCACGCGGGTGTGGGTGGCGTTCTTCGCGGGCGTGGCGGCCGTGTCGCTGGCGCTGTTCGCGGCGGCTTCGCCTGCGGCGTGGATGCTGTTTTCCTCTGTGCTGGGGCCGCTGCTGACGGCGGCGCTGTTCGTTGTGGAAAACCTGGCGCGCAGGCGCTATCTGCCGCCCGACAACCGCATGGGCCTGATGGCCACCTGGCGCGCCATTCAGGCGCGTGCGCGGTCGCAGGGCAAGCCAGCGCCCCAGGCGTGCCCGCCTTCGTCACCGCCTTTCCCGTCTACGCCCTTTCCGCCACACAACCCGGCAGAGCCAGATGAACCCACCCGCCCTCGCGCTGAGCGCCCACGCCCCTGATGAAACACTGGCCCTCGGCCCGCAAGGCCCCGTGACGGCCGCGCGCTTCTTTGCCGACGCGCAAAGCGTGGCCGAAGCATTGCCCGCCAGCCAGTACGTGCTGAACACCTGCCACGACCGCTACCTGTTCATGGTGGGTCTGGGTGCGGCCCTGCTGGCCGGGCGGCCCACGCTGATGCCTTCCAGCCTTGCCCCCGAATCCGTGCGCCAGTTGCAGGAGCGCTATCCGCAGCTGCTGTGCCTGCACGACGGTCAAGAGCGCCCCGAAGGGCTGCCCGCCTGGCCAGTCGCCCCGCCAGCGGCAGGCGCGGCCCGCGCCTTGCAGGATGCGCCGCTGATCGAAGCCAGCCAGGTGGCCGCCATCGTTTTCACCTCCGGCACCACTGGCGCGCCTACGGCGCACCTCAAGCGCTGGGGCGGACTGTGCGCCGATGGCGAGGCCGAAGCGCGGCGGATAGGCTCGCAGGGCCTTGCCATCATCGCCACCGTGCCTTCGCAGCACATGTACGGCCTGGAATCGAGCGTGATGCTCACCTTGCGCGGCGGCGCGCGCCTGTGGCGCGAGCGCCCCTTCTACCCGGCGGACATCTGCGCGGCGCTGCGAGCCGCGCCGGGGCCGCGCATGCTGGTGACCACTCCCTTTCACCTGGGCGCGCTGCTGGCCGCCCAGGTGGCGTTGCCGTCATGCGAACGCTTGCTGTGCTCCACCGCCCCGCTGCCCGTGGCGCTGGCGCGCCGGGCTGAAGCCGCCTTCGGCAGCCCGCTGACGGAAATCTACGGCTGCACCGAAAGCGGCCAGATCGCCACCCGCCGCCCCACGCAGGACGAAGCCTGGCATCTGCTGGATGGCGTGCAGCTTGATGTCAGTGCCGAAGGCGCATGGGCGCATGGCGGCCACGTGCAAATTCGCGTGAAGCTGTCTGACCACATCGAGCCGCTTGACGAGCGGCGCTTTCGCCTGGGCAGCCGCCATGCCGACATGGTGAACGTGGCGGGCAAACGCGCCTCGCTGAGCGCGCTCACCGCCCAGCTTCTGAGCGTGGAAGGCGTGACGGACGGGTGCTTCTTTCTCCCCCAGAACCCCGCCGCCGAAAAACAGGCCGGCGTGCAGCGCCTGGCTGCGCTGGTCGTTGCCGCCCCAGGCATGACGCCCGAGCGCATCATGGGCGCCCTGCGCCAGCGCATGGACCCCGCCTTCCTGCCCCGCCCCCTGCTGCCCGTGCCCGCCCTGCCGCGCAACGCCACGGGCAAGATCGTCGCCAAAGAGGTGCAAGCCCTCTACCAAACCCTCTGCCAACCCCGCGCCAGATAGAGGGCGAGCGGGGCTGAGAGCAGGCGCTGAAAGCCTGCTCAAGGCCTGTCATTCGGGCAGGATGAAAACGCAAAAGAAGTTATTTTTTGCTCTTTGATTTATAGCATGATGTCCTAGTGAAATGGGCGCAAAAGCCGTTTTAGAGCTTGTGAATTCGCTCTGCTTTTTGATGTGCCCATGCATCTGCTGGAACCTGCTCGTGAGTAGGCCAGCTAAGCGCCTCGCCGGGCGGCAAGAGGGTCACAAGACCTGACTTGTGGTTTGCGCCTTGCGGCCGCCGGATTTCCTTTTGCAGCGGAAGAAGGGCAGGGCGCGCCAGCCCGTGCATCTTCTGCCCAGCTCATTCTGATGAACGAAGCGCCCGGCAAGCAGGCAGCGGCAAAGCCCATATTTGCTCTTGAATTCATAGCATTAGGTCCTAGTTGGGCCTGCGCAGAATGGCTTTTTCAGCCCCTCATATTTGCTTCTGTTTTTGATGGTATGCGGCAGGTGGCGCTTGCCGTTGGGGGCGCTTCAACCGTCAGCCGTCTGCCGCTGCGCGCCGTTTTCCTCGCGTTTCATGGTTGCCGAAGGCGGCGCGAGTAGGCATGCACTTCATCTACCAGGTGCGCCACGTGTTCGGGCGGCGTGTGCTGGCTGATGCCGTGGCCGAGGTTGAAGATGTGGCCCACGCCCCGGCCTTGGCCTTGCCCGGCATCAGGCGGGCCGAAGGCGTCGAGCACGGCACGGGCCTGCTGGCGGATGACCTCGGGCGGGGCAAAGAGCACGTTCGGATCGAGATTGCCCTGGAGCGCAACGGGGCGCGCGGCCGCTGGCGCGCCGGGCGGCAGGGCCAGTGCGCGTTCCAGCTCGCGGCGCGCGCGCGTCAGGCTGGCCGTCCAGTCCAGCCCCAGCGCGTCGCACTCCAGCGCGGCGGCCATGTCGGGCAGCCACGGCCCGCCGCCTTTGGTGAAGACGATGCGGGGCACCACGTGCCCGTCGGCGTCCGTGCGTTTGAGCTGGCGCAGCACGCGGGCCGTGTAGGCCAGGCTGAAGGTCTGGAAGGCGCCATCGGCCAGCACGCCGCCCCAGCTGTCAAACACCATCACGGCTTGCGCGCCCGCGTCAATCTGCGCGTTCAGGTAGGCGGCCACGGCATCGGCATTGACGCCCAGCACGCGGTGCATCAGGTCAGGGCGGGCATAGAGCATGGTTTTCACCTGGCGGTAGTCGTCGCTGGAGCCGCCTTCCACCATGTAGCAGGCCAGCGTCCAGGGGCTGCCCGAAAAGCCAATCAGCGGCACGCGCCCGGCAAGCGCCCGGCGTATGGAAGTCACGGCGTCAAACACGTAGCGCAGCCGCTGCATGTCGGGCACGGCCAGGCGGGCCACGGCGGCTTCGTCGCGCACTGCGTGCGCAAAGCGCGGGCCTTCGCCCGGCTGAAAGCTCAGGCCCAAACCCATTGCGTCAGGCACGGTGAGGATGTCTGAAAACAAAATGGCCGCATCCAGCGCGTAGCGCTCCAGCGGCTGCAAGGTGACTTCGGTGGCGTAGTCCACATTCGTGGCCAGCCCCATGAAGCTGCCCGCGCGCTCGCGCGTGGCGCGGTATTCAGGCAGATAGCGCCCGGCTTGCCGCATCAGCCAGATGGGCGTGTGGGCGGTGGGCAGGCCCAGGCAGGCGCGCACAAAAGTATCGTTTTGCAAGGGGGCGTTCATGCGCCAGATTGTCGCAGGCGGGCTTGCGGACGGCCTGAGCGGGCGCGGGCGAGAGTGGCGGCGCGCAAGTGACAGCGCAAGGGTGGCGGCGCGAGCGGCTGAGCGCCAGCAGCGGGAAGTCAGCGCGGCCCTCCTGTGAACCCCGCGCGAAACCCGCGCAAAGCCCCGCCAGACAAGGCTTTCACGCTATGTTTTTTGGGGCATGGCGGCTCACTTATGCACAAAAAACGCTCGCACGGCCATGTGCCGCTCTGTTTTCACTACAGAAGCGATAGCGTCCGTAACTCATTGATTTGAAAGGATTTAATTTTTTTGCCGTTTTGCTGTGCAATCCGCAAAAACCCTTGTTTTGCAAGTGCGGCGCAGCGTTTGCACAGGCTTTTCAACAAAGTTGTCCACAGTTTCTGTGCATAGCCTGCGTGGCCTGTGAAGGCGTGCGGAAAACACAAGGAAAAAGACGCGTGAGACAGGGCCGCGAGCCTGGCAAGCCTGCGCCGGGAAAACACGCGCCCGCCTGCCCGCTGCCTGTTCGTGCGCCTTGCGGCGGCGATGCGGTAAAACCCGCCGTTTTCTCATCTTCCGGCCAGGCTCATGCTGCGTTTCATCCGCTCCGCTCTTCACATGCTGTTTCTCACCGTGACGGTGATTCCGTGGTCGCTGACGGTGGTTGCGCTGTCGCCCTTCGTGAGCAAGCAGTGGCTGTATGGCTTCTGCCATGTGTGGGTGCGCATGGTTGTGGCGTCGGCCAGGCCGCTGCTGGGCATCCGCACGCGGGTGCGGGGGCTGGAGAACCTGCCTGCCGGCCCGCAGGCCGCCGCCGTGCTGCTCGTCAAGCATCAGTCAGCCTGGGAAACCTTCGTGCTGCCCACGATAACGCCGCATCCGCTTGCCTACGTTTTCAAGCGCGAACTCGCGCGCATTCCCTTCTTTGGCTGGGTGCTGGCGCGGCTGAACATGGTGCGCATTGACCGGGGCCGCCCCACGGAAGCCTTCACCCGCATGGTCACGCAGGGCCGCCGCCTGCTGGCGCAAGGCATATGGGTGGTCATCTTCCCCGAAGGCACACGCGTGGCGCGCGGCCAGCAGGGCAAATACCGCAGCGGCGGCACGCGGCTGGCCATTGAATGCGGTGTGCCCGTGGTTCCGGTGGCCGTGACTTCGGCGCGCTGCTGGCCGCCGCGCGCCTTCGTCAAAAGCCCTGGCATCGTTGATATTTCATTTGGCCCGCTCATTGCTAGCCAGGGGCGCAAGGCGGATGAGCTGATGCGCGAAGTGCAAGACTGGATCGAAGCCGAAATGCGGCGGCTCGATCCGCAGGCCTACGCCGGCGCTGCCGCCCTGCCGCCATCAGACGGCGGGCCGGCCGATGGATCGGCCCTCTGCGCGCCCCAGCCTGTCTGCGCGAACGCCGGCCTGGCAGAAAACAGCGATGGCGGCGGCGGTGATGGCTGCAGCGGTGATGGCTGCAGCGGTGATGGCTGCAGCGGTGATGGCTGCAGCGGTGATGGCGGCGGTGGTGATGGCGGCGGTGGTGATGGCGGCGGTGGCGACTGACATGTCCGCGCTTGAGCATCTGGGCCAGCTCATGCTGGACCTGTTCGGCGCCGCATCCGCACAGCCTGCCGCGCCCAGGGCGGCGGTTCAGCCTCCGGCCCCGCGCCTGGCCTCTCCCACGCTCCAGCCGCCCCTGCGTCACTACGCCCACCCGCAGGCCACGCACGCCATACGCTTGGGCGAAACCTGCGTGGCCTGGCGGCTGCGGCGCTCGGCGCGGCGCAGCATTGGCTTCGTGGTGGACGAGCTGGGCCTGACCGTCAGCGCCCCGCGCTGGACGCAACTGCCTGAAATTGAGGCCGCCCTGCACTCAAAAGCGCGCTGGGTCCTCGGCAAGCTCGCCCAGGCGCAAGAGCGGCAGCAACGCCAGCATGCCGCCCGCATCCCGTGGGGCGAAGGCGCCACGCTGCCCTGGCTGGGCCAGACGCTCACCCTGCGGCGTGAACCGCGAGCCGCCTTGAACGGCCCCGCCCGTCCTCGCTGGCAAGCCGCTGCAGATAGCGTGGCTGACGCGGATCGCAGCAGCGCAGCTGGCCCCGCGCTCTATCTCTCGCTGCCCCCTGCCGCCACGGCCGCGCAGTGGCGCGACGCCACGCAAGCCTGGATCAAGCAGCAGGCCCGCCGCCACTTCACCGCGCGGCTGGACCACTTCGCGCCCCTCATGGGCGTGCGCTGGCAAAAGATGGCCCTGACCTCGGCCAGCACCCGCTGGGGCAGCGCCAGCGCAGACGGCAGCATCCGCCTGAACTGGCGGCTCATGCACTTTCGCCCGGCGGTTGTGGACTACGTCGTCGTTCACGAACTGGCCCACCTGCACGAGATGAACCATAGCCCGCGCTTTTGGGCGCACGTGCAGGCCCAGCTGCCCGCCTACGCCGCCTTGCGCGCCGAGCTGCGCGGCGAAGCCCTGCCACTCTGGTGAAAAACCGCTTCCCTGCTCGCCCGCGCTGTCAAAGCAGGCAGGTGCGAGCCAGACAAGAGCCGAAGGCCGTTTGCATGATTTGCGTGTCTGAACCCATAGCCAAGCGAGCGCGACGGAAGTTGTAGTCATGCCTCCACGGCGGCACAAGCCCACTCGGGCGCGTCATCAATCAGGCGAGCCATACGCCAGTCGCTGCCAGATGAATGGCACCCAGGAAGTTGCGAGCCGTCTTGTTGTAACGCGTGGCGATGGCCCGGCGCTGCTTGAGCCTGGCAAAGAAGTTTTCGATCAGATGGCGGGCTTGGTAAAAATGCGGGGCGTAGTCCCGAGCCGCCTTCTTGCAGCTGCATGAGGCAATGACAACGCCTTTGCCTTGGGCCGGCAGCAGCTCGAGCACTAGAGCTTGGGCGTCATAGCCCTTGTTGGTGATCACGGTTTCGGCCGCTGTTTGAGCCAAGAGCACGTCGGCCCCTTCGAGGCCGTTCGCCGCATTGGCGTGAGATGAAATCCGGTGGCCCAGTGCATCCGCCGCTGCGTGAATCTTGGCGCTCAGCCCGCTGCGGCTGTGTCCGATGGCTTGCGGCGCTCCCCCTTTTATCCCTGCACCGTGCTGGGGGCGCTCGCACGATGGTCGAGCCGATCATTGCGTACTCGTTGTCGGCCTGCTGCGCCAGGGCTTCAAAGACCTGTTGCCATACACCGCTGTAGCTCCAGCGGCTGTGACGCAGGTGCGCCACCCGGAAGCGCCACCCGGAAGTCTCCGAAACGTGCCAACAGATCGCGCCAGGGGATGCCGGCCCGGTAGCAGCACGGCATTGACAAACAAGCGGTTGTCCTGTGCTCCTGGCTGGCCGGCACGCTCGGGCAGCCAATCCTTGATGCGCTCCCACTGATCGTCGAGCAACGCGTATCTTCTGGCCATGGCCCCTCTTCTGGGTTCTCGCCCGCAGGCTTCAGGCTCGACTCTTCATGATTGATGACAAGCCCTATGCATGCCGACATGCTGGAAGCACATGCCCGCTTCCCAAATCTTGTTTCTATTTAATCTCTCTCAAACCGTTTTCATCCAGTTTGACGTGTCGGATATCCATTTGCGCGAACTTGCTCAGAAACTCTTTGCCTGCCTCCTTCAGTTGCGCCGCCACTTGCGGATTCTTGTTTTTCATGTTTTCCATTTGGGCCATGGTCAAGAACACGCCAGCGCCCACCAGAATGTGATACATGCTTTGTTTTTCCGTCATGGACATTCCGGCAAATTTCGGATCGACAGCCAGCACGATTTTCATCTGACGGGCCAGGGGCTTGAAATACTCCGCTGGCAGCTCCCGGTTGTGGTACGCCGCATAGCAGCCTGCAATCAGCGCGGCGGAAGCTGACCCCATGTCATAAGCATCCACACCAAGCTTTTCCGCCAGAGATTCGAACATTTCAATCATGCGGGTGAATGTTTTGCGAGCCTCGGCCTTCTGCTCATCCTGATAGCCTGCGACAAGTACGTCCATACCTACCATATCCGCTGGCTTGGCAATCGTGGTATCACTAAGTTTTTGATTTGACATTTTTATTTCCCGTTGCGAGTTAAAAATTCATTGCGATATTTCCATTCCGGACGACGTGAAACTCACCCGCTCGGGCGGCACGCCTAGCAGACTTTTCAGCAAATTGCCGCCCATGGTCTTCATCCGCACCTGCTCCTGTATATTGGGCTTTTTCTGAAGCTCCTGCTGCAAGGCAAACAGCCACATGCCCATGCCTACCAGCGTCTGATAGGTAAACACCTTGTCGCGGACACGCATGGATTTGATCTTCTCGTTTTCCTGCATCACTTTTTCAAGCTGCTGCTCCAGCGGCTTGATATAGGCATCAGGAAACGCCTGCCCCTTATAGGCCGTCCAGGCGCCCGCCAGGGCAACCGCCATACCCGAAGCCAGATTATTGGGTGGAATCCCATAAGCCGGAGCCACCTTCAGATTGAAATCGACAATTAATCTCTGAAACATGTGCGAGCGGTCTATGAAATTCTCGCGCTCATATATGCGCGAAGCCAGCATTTCAGGCGCGCGCGTATCAGCGTATCACTCAGGCGCTGGCCGGAAGACATATTACCCACGTCACCCAAATCTAGCGGAGAGCGTTTGGGCGCTGATTCAGATGGTTTTTTATTGCCTTTCTCGTCTTTTTGGGACTGCTGCTGGATAAGACGCCACATCCTGTCGCTTTCAAGCGCGTCTGTCACATAATCATAACTGTATCCCCAGGCTGCATCTCCCCACGCGCCAGCCGCCGCAGGCATAGCCAGACATAGCGCCGCCAAACAAATCCGCCATCTGCCAGTCATTGCGACGCATGATGAAAATCCAGCGCAACTCAATCTCATGAAACTCTCCTGAAGAAAAACCATGCAGAGGCTGTTGTTCTGGGAGATGGCTGGCAGCGCTGCGCGCTTTATCGAACCTGGCTCAAGCCGTTTTCATCCAGCTTGATGCTGGCCGCGTCCATATGCGTGAAACGGCTCAAAAATTCCTTGCCTGCCGACTGCAATTGCGCGGTAATTTGCGGATCCGGGTTTTTCATGTTATCCATCTGGGCCATGGTCAAGAACATGCCTGTACCCACCAGAATCTGATACATACGCTGTTTTTCCTGGACGGATGTCTGTGCGAATTTCGCATCAGCCATGAACACCTGCTGCATCTGCTGGGCCAATGGCTTGAAATACTCGTTGGGCAGCACTTCGTTCTTGTAGGCGGCATAACTGCCCGCAATCAGCGCCGCCGCTGCTGACCCCATGTCATACGCAGGCACTTCCAGCTTTTGTGCCACAGGTTCGAACATGTCAATTATTTTTGCAAAAAGCTTGCGGGCCTCAGCCTTTTGGGCGTCTTGGTAGCCTGCAACCAGCATGTCAATTCCAGCCGTACCGGTTGGTTTCTCAATGGCCGTGCCCACAGTGCCGGACAATGTATTTTGTTTTGGGTCCTCTGTCGTATTCGACAATAATGATCGTAACGTATCGCCTGATATCAATTCATTGACCTTGGCGCCTGAAGTGGACATGCCTTCCATTACCGAAGGGAGCGTCAGTCCATGCGCCCACGGCGCCACCCACAGGCTGGCTGCTGCAAGCAGGATGCAAAATGTTTTGCGCATATCAAATCCTCGTCTGTTGTTGAAGAAAATGAAAAAATGAAACCAATGCAGCCCAGATTTCATCTGAATATAGCCAGAAGATCCACCAGCTTTATTCCAAACTGATCGCACAAAATACAGCGTCATTGGGGGAAAACATACTTTGTGGAGTCGCTCAACCCTTGCTACAAATTATCGAATATGGAAGACGCGGACTAATCTTATGCCATCCACATTGCAGCCAAAACATGACAGCAATCCATGAACTTTTATCTCGCCCACTTTGCCTAATAATTCTCGTTCGGCGACTCTTGCCACAATCACTATTTAAATGTTATGCCTTTGGGACCCAGCATCACTTTATCTGGTGGCACATGCAAAACGGTAGACAGCACCTGACCGCCCATTTCTTTCCATTGTGCTTTCATCTCGGGACTCGAGGCTTGCTTCGCGCGCGCCTCCAAGTCCATGGCAAGACATACCATTACCTGATACAGATACCCCTTGTCGGAATAGTCCATCTGCACGATTTTATTGTTCTTCAGCATGGCCGCCTCCATTTGAAGAAAAACGGGCTTCATCCATGTCGCTTCCACCTGCCGACCAGAATAAACGCCATATCCGCTGGCCACAAGAGCTGCCATGCCCGTAGCCAGATTGTTCATCGGCACGTCCCACAATGCAGGCTGCGTATGATTGAAATCCATGGCGAGTCGCTTGAAATACCATTTACGTTCACTGTAGTCGTCCCCCAGGCCATATTGGCCCGCGAGAAATGCAAAACCTCTTTCCTTGCTAAAGCGCCCGCGCACCTCGCCATAACCCGCCTCCCAATTGCCAGAGGCCAGCGGCGACTCTTTTGGAAGCGGCCTGGACAAAGTCGTATCAGCATCAATATTCCGTAATCGCTCCTGCTCCGCCATCATGCGATTGAGTGTATCTTGCTCCATCAATGCGCTCAGCGTATCCAGGCTGATGCCCCAAGCCTGGGCCGATGATGAACAAATAAGCCACAGCGCCAAAACTGTAATTACGACGCCAAACGTGCGGGCTACGGCTTTTTGCGCACCGCGACAACCTTCAGACCGTTTCGCAGAATCCTGCGGTAATATGATAATATGCAGCACAAGGCATTCCTCTGAATGCACAATAAGAATCCGGCGCAATCGCCTACAGGCTTCACGAAGATACGATTTTCTAAAATTGGTTTAAATTCTTATCTAAAGACGATGCCTGACGAAGTGAAGCTGACCCGCTCAGGTTCAACGCCTAACACTGCTTGAAATACACTTCTGCCTATAGTTTTTAGCTCCTTCTCATGCGCCGGGTTAGGATTTTTCTGTAACTCAGCCTGCAGCAGCATGAGTAACATGCCCAAACCCACTGATAGCTGATATGAATTCACCATTTCTGTAGAAGATTTTCCCTCAAACAATTCTGCTTTCTTTCTCAAAAAGGAAGCCACCTGCAAGAAAGCCGGTTTAACTACATTATCAGGCAAAGGCTTGTTGTAATAGGCCGCATACGCACCGCCAAGCAGAGTTATCAGACCCGTAGCCACATTTTCCTTCGGGACTTGATAAAGATTCTCGACGCTTGCGTTGAACTTGTCAATGATCTCCACAAACATCCGCTTGGCCTCAGGGCGGCGCTCTGGAGGAAATAGCTGGGATAGCTGTTCGACACCATCCATATCCACAAGAAACTCTTCTCCTGCGCGAACCAAGCTGCCGGTATACAAGATATCAGTCTTAACATCAGGGGGATCATCTGTTTCGACCTCGCTTAAAGGCCTGAGATTTTTCTTTGCCTGATTCATTGCGCGATTGTAGGCATCTTCGCGGAGCCACTTCTCATTGAAATCGATGATAAAGAAAGCGTGAGCGTTAAGATTTACAAACGTTAAAATAATTAACGTCGCAATAGCGGTTATCTTATTAGTATACATAGGAGTATGAGAAATAAAAACAGGCGGTAAAACCGCCTGTCTTCTTGATTGTCAAGACATTACTGCTTGCGACCCATAGTGCTCAAGGATTCACCGATACCCTTGATCACGGTGGAGAAAGTTTCAGTAAGAAGCTTATATTCTTGGCTCACACCTTGCATTTCGGTCTGAGCTTTTGTCATGTCAGCAGCGGCTTCCTGCTGTGCCTTTTGGTCTTTCCCCGCACTCTTTTGAGCATCTGCTGCATCACTAATTTTTCCAGAAAGTTCAACCATTTTTGAAGCCTTTTCGCCCAAGACTTCGCCCATAGCTTTCGCAATAGCCATCAACCAGCTACCAGTGGATTTCTTGCCACCTTTGCCGCTGCCGCCTGTCCGGTTGCTGGCTGTATCATCCTTTTGGTTTTCTTCCAGATTTTTACGAACGGCATCAACAATCTTTTGCGCCAAATCATCTATGGACTTTTGGACATCACTACCAGCCGCATCTTTCAGAGCCTTCTCGGCTTCTGGATCGGCTTTTTTCTCAAATTTCTTAACGACTTCGTCGATGACCTTCTTGATAGCCTCTTGCAAGAATTTTGGCAGACCATCCTCCTTGGCCAACTTATCCACAGCCTGCTTACCGCTATTGCCGCTGATTGAATTGATCAGGTTGGCCGTGGCATTGATGACGTTGGCGGGAGAAAAGCCTTCCAGCACTTTGCCAAAGTCAATCTTGTTGCTGCCACCCAAAAAGCCGCCCAGCAATTGACCTAAGCCGCCCAGCAAGCCGCTGCCGCCAAGCAAACCGCCCAGCATGCCGCCGCCACCACCACCAATAACACCAGCAACTACACCTACTGCTGCACCCATTTTTACTCTCCTTCAAGGTTGAGATGACCCGTTAGGGCCGGTTGTGATGATCAAGCGTTTTGGCGCCTGACCTTCCTGGTAACCAAGCATCGCTTTGCTCGCGTTGCCTGTTGGGTGTATTAAACCGGGTTCGCGCGGCTTGCGCCATAGGGATCGTTCCCAGCTGGGAACGATCCCTATGTCATGAGCGCAACATAAAAGGAAACTCCTATGTCTCTTGCTATTTGATGAGCAGTGCCCCTTGTTTGCAGCGCATGCTGGAGCAGATTTGCTTTCTGATGTCCTTCTGGCTGGGGAGGACTACAGCACCCGCTGGGCCAAAGCCATATGGGTCAGGTGCACGACAGATTTGGCTTTCATTTTCAGCATGACGCGGCTGCGGTGCATCTCCACGGTTTTGGTGCTGATGTCCAACTCACGCGCGATGACCTTGCTGATCTTGCCTTTGACCACTTCCTGCATGATTTGCGCTTCACGCGGACTCAGGCTGGACAAACGGCTGGCGTATTCGGCACAAGGAGGAGCGGCAGGGTTGTCAGATGGCGCACGGTGGCTTTGAAATGCACGTTTGAGGGCTTCTTCCAGCGCGGCGCCCTCAAAGGGTTTTTCCAGAAAGGTGATGGCGCCTTTTTCCATGGCTTTCACGGCCAGGGGCACATCTCCGTGGCCCGTCATGTACACCACGGGCAGCGCCGGAGTGGCGCCCGCGCCAGTAATGCCCAGAGCAATCAATTCGTCATGCACTTGCAATCCGCTCATGACTGGCATGCGCACATCCAGCAGCAGGCAAGCCCGTGCAATGGCTGCGCCATCCAGTTGTTTCAGTGCTTCTATGGCTTGGCGTGCATCGCAAAAGTCTTCCACCTGATAACCTGCACCGCTTAGCCACCACTTGGCCGTGGCGCGGAACTGGTCGTTGTCATCCAGCAAATACAGTGTGCGCACCGGATCTGCAGGTTCAGACGATTCAGCAGATGAGGCAGCAGGGGCAAATGTCATGCTCATGCGCAGGGTCCTTGCAATCAAGAAAAACGCGGCAAGCCAGCCGCATCGGCGGCTGCGGCAAGTAAAAAGTGTAGTCGCGCTCTATGTTGCATCTATGCCGCAAAAAACGCCTGGCGGCCTATTGCTATTTATCAAGGAGCAGCCGCCAGCAAACGCCGAGAAACCGCCTTCTCCTTGCCACAGTGCATAAACCGTGTTTGCGCCAAAGGCCATCGGCGCGCACGATCCGCAGCAGTGCCTGTGAATCTGTTTACAGACAGGGAGCGGCAGCTGGTGACCTCAGCGCCCCAGCAGGCGAAGCAGCCAGTGGCGTGGAGCAGGGGTTAGCGTGAGACAGGCATTGGCAGTGCAAAGAGTCAGGCGCGCGCCGGGCTGATGAAGCAACGGGGCGCAGGCGGCGTCTGCCGCTTGCCAGCAGGCTGCCACGTCAGGGCCGGCAGCATATGAAGGCAGGTCTCGCAAGAGGGTAAAGGTTTGCACATCAGCATGGGCGGCCCAAGGAGCATCGATCACGCCTGCTCCGCTGATCCACAGAGCATTGACAGGGGGCTGGCCTGCTGCTTCGCGGGCAGTGTTGATGGGGTGCGTTTGCAGCAGCATCTGGATTTCGCTTTGCAGGCGCATGAGCGCAGCAGGCAGGCGCGGCAGCAAGCTGGGGGTGAGCCGTTGTTGACACGCGCGCGCCAGCGTGCAGGTGGGCAGGCGGCGCAGCGGTTCTCCTTGGGCCAGCCATCTCAGGTATGGCGGTTGCGGCGTTGAGTCAGCCAGCAGGGTCATGCCCGCTTCAGCCAACAGGGGGGCTACGGCCTCGCGCAGGGCGTGGGCTTGTTCGGACGGCAGCGCCAAGGCGGCAGGGTCGGCCAGCAGAGCATGGTCCATGCCGAGCAACCATTGGCAAGGGGTGAACCAGGCGCAAGGCACGCCAACAGCGCCCGTTTCAAAAGCGGCCCAAGGAATGCAGGCGGGGTCATCTGCGGCATGGGGCAGACCGTAGGCCAAGGCTTGCGCCAGCTCCAGCGGCGTAAGCGGGGCGTCGTCGGCCAGCAGATAGCGGGCCTGCACCTGCATGCGGCGCAGCAACGCGGCCAGCCGTGGCAGGCGGGCGGCCCAGGGGCACGCCAGGGGCGGCAAGCGCGCACCGCTGGGCAAGGGCGCGCTATCGTCCACAGGCAAGGGCAAGATGCTGGCGCGGTGAGCATCGGCAATGATCAGGTGAGGCATGGCAGGCGGCTATGGGCTTCGAAGAGCTTCCAAAAAAAGAGTAACAGTAAATCCAGCACGCGCAGCCTATGCCGAAACTTGCGGACGATGGGCGTCCAGAGCATCCGAAGAATGCTGGGGCGCGGCCGCCGGACCTCAAGGGGCTGAAAAAGCGCATCCATCCAACCCTGTTCAGACCTGAATAGGTAATCCCCCCCCTGGGAACGATCCTAGTGGCGCAAAAGTTCGCAACCGAATAGCATTGGCGTCACGATTTTTTGCAAACTGCTTTTGGCCGCGTCATGAACCCTCTCGCTTCCTCCTTTTTGCCAGCTGCCGGTTTTTCGCCGGTGGCTGGCGGCTGGCCCGCGCCAGCGTCGCAAACCAGCGGCGGCGCCAGCCAAGCCGCTGAGGTGTACGGTTTTCATGGCGAAAGCCCTCAGCTGGCCCGCACGCTGACCGTGCCGCCCGCCAGCGGCGAAACCACCAGCCAGATGCAAGCCCGGTTTCTGGATTGCCTCTTCGTCAAAAACCATCCCTAAGCCACCCGCAGGCAGGCCGAAGCAGAGGCGCAGAGGCGCATCACGCGGTTGCCCAGCCAGGCGCTTGTGCCTTGCGCACCTGCGCACCGGCATTCAGATTATTTTGAACGCGCTTCTGAAATAAACCCGAGGCCCGGGGGACGGCAAACAAAACACGCGTCGGCCTTCACGCTTCCGTCATTTGCCGCTGCTTCATGATGAATTTGCCGTCCTGCCCCATTCAGAACCTTCAAGTCAGCGCGCGCCTGAGAATCAGCGAATTCACCTGGCAAGATGCCGCTGACCTTGCGCACATGCACCAGAACCCTCGCGTGCGTGAGTTGCTGATGGATGATTTACCGCTGGACACCACAAATGCCGCACAGCGCTTCATCGACGGCATGCAGCGCTTTTACCGGCAGTATGAAGGCACTGGCATCTGGCGTGCAGAGCGCGCCATCGCGCCCGATGCCGAAAGCGTCGCGCAGGCCCGCCAAGCCTATGCCGAGGGCGAAATTCATGAAACCTTGCTGGCCCTGGTTGAAGCGCCCACCTGGCAGTTTTGCGGCTGGTTCAGTCTGGTGCACCTCATGGATGCGCCAGATGCCCTGGAAATAGGCGCGCGCCTCAGCCCTGACGCATGGGGCGCGGCGCTGGCGCTCGACGGCGGCGAATGGCTGCTGAACCAGGCCTTTCAAACCTTGAAGCGGGAGCAGGTCTTTGGCCACTGCTCGCCACGCAACCGGTCGGCCGCGCACTGCCTGCGCGTATTGGGCTTTGAGCGCGTGGGCCTGGCGCCGTACAACGGCCAACAAGCAGAACGCTTCAGCCTCAGCCGCGTGCGCTGGCAGCAATGGGGCATGCTGCCCCGGCGCGAACGCCAGCGCCAAGCCCTTGCCGCCGCCAAGGCAGGCCGCTGAAAACCACATGCCCAAAACCGCAAGAGGCGGGGGTGGCAGGCGGATAGCAAAAAACGCA
This sequence comes from Ottowia cancrivicina, assembly GCF_029813755.1. Lineage (NCBI taxonomy): Bacteria > Pseudomonadati > Pseudomonadota > Betaproteobacteria > Burkholderiales > Comamonadaceae > Ottowia > Ottowia cancrivicina. Next base: position 80,617 of record NZ_JARVII010000003.1, read on the forward strand.
AAGCAAGATGCAAGACGCGGCCAGTGAGCAACGGGGTTGAATACGCAAAGATTTTTCGCTCTTTAAACCATAGCATGAGGTCTTGGTGAAATCTGCGAGAAACGGTATTTCAGACCTCTTGAATTTGCTCCTGTTTTCGATGAATGCAGACAGGCGTGCAGTTCGCCCGCAGTGTGGAAAAGCCCATTGGGCGGACTGCGTGGCGGCTGAATACGGCCTCTCGCGTCTGGCCGCCTGCAAAATCATTTTTCTTGCCGCTTTTGCCGCCTCTTTTGCCACATGAAACTCACCATCATCGCCGTCGGCCAGCGCATGCCGGCCTGGGCGCAGGCGGCGTGGGACGACTACGCCAAGCGCTTTCCGCCAGAGCTGAAAGTGCAGCTCAAAGCCATCAAGGCCGAGCCGCGCGCGGGCGGCAAAACGGCGGCGCAACTCATGGCCGCCGAGCGCGTGCGCATTGAGGCGGCGCTGCCCAAGGGCGCGCACCTTGTGGCGCTGGACGAGCGCGGCCAGGCGCTGCGCACACAGGCGCTGGCCGCGCGCCTGAAGCACTGGCAGCAGGTGCAGGGCATGAATGCCAGCGTGGCCTTGCTCATTGGCGGGCCGGACGGGCTGGATGCCGCGCTGCGCGAGGCCGCCCACGAGCGCCTGCGCCTGTCGGACTTGACGCTGCCGCACGCTCTGGCGCGCGTGCTGCTGATCGAGCAGCTTTACCGCGCCTGGTCGGTGAATGCGGGGCATCCCTATCACCGCGAGTGAGCGCGTGGAGGCTGCCAACGAAATGCAGTAGCCTGCCCGCCATGATTTACCTGGCCTCACAAAGTCCGCGCCGCCGCCAGTTGCTGGAGCAAATCGGCGTGCATCACGAATTGCTGCTGCCCGAAGCGGGCGAAGACGCCGAAGCGCTGGAAGCCGTGCTGCCCGGCGAGCCGCCCGATCGCTACGTGCAGCGCGTGACGGGGCTGAAGCTGCAAGCGGCCGTGCAGCGCCTGCAAGCGCGCGGCCTGCCGCCCGCGCCCGTGCTTTGCGCCGACACCACGGTGGCGCTGGACGGTGAAATCTTTGGCAAGCCCGCAGACGATGACGAAGCCGCCCGCATGCTGGCGCGTCTGTCGGGCCGCACGCATGACGTGCTCACGGCCATCCGCCTGTGGCCGCTGGCGGGGCAGCCGATGGCGGCCTTGAGCCGCTCGCAAGTGCGCCTGGCCTGTTTGAGCGCCAGCCGCATTGCCGCTTATGTGGCCAGCGGCGAGCCGCGCGGCAAGGCCGGCGCTTACGGCGTGCAGGGGCGGGCGGCGGCGTTCATCGAGCACATCAGCGGCAGCTACAGCGGCATCATGGGCCTGCCGCTGTTCGAGACGGCGCAGCTGCTGGAAGCGGCGGGCGTGATGTGCAGGGCTTGATGGCAGCCAGCGCGTAGTTTCAAGGGCTTTCCAACAGGCCCTAACGCCACGGGGCGCAGGGACGCCGCAGCGTAGCCCAGTAGGTTTGATGGTCTTTATTAGCTCTTGATTCGATAGCACGATGTCTTGGTCGAAACTGCGCTGAAAGTCATTTAGACCCTTTTATATTTGCTCTTGTTTTTGATGTGTCTGGCCCGTGTGGAACCAGCTCATCGGCGGCCCGCCTGGACAAGCCGCCGCAAGCGCCGCTTCAGCGATGCGTCGGCGCCAGCGAAGGCGCTGGCAGTGGCCAGAAGCCCCCGAATGCGCCCGTTGTTCAAGAGCACAAGCGCACAATGCCCGCCGCACGCCGCCGGCTTCCCGCGTGCCTGCCTCCGTTTTTTCCGTCTTCTTCCTTCACCGCTTGAAAGGCACGGCCATGCCCTCCATCCGCACCGCTTTCAATCACGCCTGTGGGTGCGTTCTGCCTGTGGGCGACGCGCAGATCTACGTGGAAGAGGCAGGCCAGCCAGATGGCCCGCCTTTACTCTGCCTGCATGGCGGCCTGGGTGACATGCGCGATCTCAACCCCGTGCTGCCCGCGCTGGCGCAGCGCCTGCGCCTCATTGGCATGGACTTTCGCGGGCATGGCCGCTCCACGCTGGGCAGCCAGGCGCTCACGTATGCCCTGTATCAGTCGGATGTGATCGCCGTCATGCGGCAATTGGGCATTGCAGCGGCGCGCGTGCTGGGCTTTAGCGACGGCGGCATTGCGGGTTACCGGCTGGCGGCTGCAAACGGCCCGTTCCAAGTGCTGCAACTGGCCGCCATCGGCGCGCAATGGCGGCTGGCGGCGGATGACCCCGCGCTGCCCATGCTGCAAGGGCTGACGCAAGACGACTGGGCGGGCCTGTTCCCCAACGCCTTGCCTGACTACCAGGCTTGCAATCCGCAGCCTGATTTCGCCCGCCTGCTGCAAGCCGTCAAAACCTTGTGGACCAACGCGCAGCCCGGCAACTACCCCGGCGAAACCGTGCGCGCCATCACTGCGCCCACCTTGCTGATACGGGGCGACGCAGACGAGCTGTGCAGCCTGCAAGAGCTGGCCGCCTTGCAGCAGCGCATCGCTGGCAGCGCCTTGCTCAATGCGCCTTTTGCCGGGCACGATGCCCAGCGCGACGCGCCCGCTCTCCTTGCGCCCGCGCTGGCCGCTTTTTTCGGCTGACGCTGCATCGCTGGCCTGGCCCGGCCGGGAGATTGCCGAAAATCGCCCGTTCGCCCCAGTCGCGCCCCAAGCGCGCCCCAGTTGCGCATTTCGCACTTCTTTGATTCCAGACACTTTCGCCATGAACCTCTGCGGCTTTCCCATCGGCCTTGACCGGCCCCTGTTTCTCATCGCCGGCCCCTGCGTGGTCGAATCCGAACAATTGCAAATCGACGTGGCCGGGCAGCTCAAGGAAATCACTTCGGCGCTGGGCATCCCCTTCATCTTCAAAAGCAGCTACGACAAGGCCAACCGCTCCAGCGGCAGCAGTTTTCGCGGCCCCGGCATGGAAAAGGGGCTGCACATCCTGGCCAAAGTCAAAAAAGAGGTGGGCGTGCCCGTGCTGACCGACGTGCACACCGAAGCCGAAATCCCCGCCGCCGCCGCCGTGGTCGATGTGCTGCAAACCCCGGCCTTTTTGTGCCGCCAGACCGATTTCATCCGCGCCGTGGCGCAAAGCGGCAAGCCGGTGAACATCAAAAAGGGCCAGTTTCTGGCCCCGCACGACATGAAAAACGTCATCGGCAAAGCCCGCGCCGCCGCGCGCGAGGCGGGCCTGCCCGAAGACCGCTTCATGGCCTGCGAACGCGGCGCCTGCTTTGGCTACAACAACCTCGTTTCCGACATGCGCAGCCTGGCCATCATGCGCGAGACGGGCGCGCCCGTGGTGTTTGACGCCACGCACAGCGTGCAGCTGCCCGGCGGCCTGGGCGCCAGCAGCGGCGGCCAGCGCGAGATGGCGCCCGTGCTGGCGCGCGCGGCCGTGGCCGTGGGCGTGGCCGGCCTGTTCATGGAAACCCACCCCGACCCGAACAACGCCCTGTCCGACGGGCCCAATGCCGTGCCCCTCAAGCACATGAAAGCCCTGCTGGAAACCCTGCTGGCGCTGGATGTGGTCACCAAGAAAAACGGTTTTCTGGAAAACGATTTTTCTGCCTAATCAAACCTGTTTCAAGGATATGCCATGCACACGATATTGATTGCAGCCAATACCTTCTTTGCTATTACGAGTGTAGCTGCCGCTTTGCTGGCGCTGTTTCGTCCACATCTCATGATTCGTACGGCTCAAGCAGGCAGCGGCGAAAGGTTTTATGCGCAGATGTACGCCAGCCGGGCCGTGCCCGCTGGCATCGCAACCGCTGTGGCTCCGTTTTGTTTTAACGGAAGCGCTGTGCCGTTGATTCTGTGTGCAGCCGCAGCCATGCAAATAGGCGATGCCATCATCGGCTGGAGCAGAAAAGAATGGGTAATGGTAATTGCCCCGATGATCGCTGCCGCTGTACACCTCACCGCCGCGTGGCAACACTCTTTCTTTTGATGCGCAAAGCCCTCTGCATCCTGCTGCAACGCAACCGCCCTTTGCGTCAAACCTCAAACCCAGACAAGGAACTTCACCATGCCCTACGGTTATGTCATTGCCAATATCGACGTCACAAACCCTGAACAGATGGCCGAATACCGGCGCTGGAGCACCGAGGCGGCGGCAGCGCACGGCGGGGAGTTCATCGTGCGCGGCGGCCAGCAGCAGGTGCTGGAGGGCACGGCTTTTGGCCGCACGGTGGTGATGCGCTTTCCCAGCTATGCGGCGGCGCGCGCCTTTTACGACAGCGCCGAATACCGCAAGGCGCGCCAGGCGCGCGAAGGCGCGGGCGTGTTCAACATGATCTGCGTCGAGGGCCTGTAGAGATAAGGCGGGCAGCCCGCCCGTTTGTCGCCCCTGTTTTTTTGCTCCTGTTTCAATAGTTGCAGCGCCCGTCCAATGGGCGCTGAAGCCGTTTTCAGACCCTTTCATCCGCTCCCGTTTCAGGAGCAATCCTTCCACATTCATTCCCAACCATTTGCGAAAAGGAGAAACCTCATGAGCGCCATCGTCGATATCGTGGGCCGCGAAATTCTGGACAGCCGGGGCAACCCCACCGTTGAATGCGACGTGCTGCTGGAAAGCGGCGTGATGGGGCGCGCCGCCGTGCCCAGCGGCGCATCCACCGGCAGCCGCGAAGCCATCGAGCTGCGCGACGGCGACAAAAAACGCTACGGCGGCAAAGGCGTGCTGCGCGCCGTGGAGCACGTGAACACCGAAATCACCGAAGCCGTGATGGGGCTGGACGCCAGCGAGCAAGCCTTTCTGGACAAAACCCTGATCGAGCTGGACGGCACCGACAACAAAAACCGCCTGGGCGCCAATGCCACGCTGGCCGTGAGCATGGCCGTGGCGCGCGCCGCCGCCGAAGAAAGCGGCCTGCCGCTGTACCGCTACTTTGGCGGCATGAACGGCTGCCAGCTGCCCGTGCCCATGATGAACGTCATCAACGGCGGCGCGCACGCCAACAACAGCCTGGACTTGCAGGAATTCATGATCATCCCCGTGGGCGCGCCGTCTTTCCGCGAGGCGCTGCGCCAGGGCGCGGAAGTGTTTCACGCGCTCAAGAAAATCATCAACGACAAAGGCATGCCCACTGCCGTGGGCGACGAAGGCGGCTTTGCCCCCAACGTGCCCAGCCACGAAGCGGCCATTGAACTCATCCTGCAAGCCATCGACCAGGCGGGCTACACGGCCGGGCAAGACATCGTGCTGGGCCTGGACTGCGCCGCCAGCGAGTTCTACAAAGACGGCCAATACGTGCTGGCCGGCGAAGGCGGCCTTCAGCTCACCGCCAGCGCCTGGGCCGACATGCTGGCCGCCTGGGCCGACAAATACCCCATCATCAGCATCGAAGACGGCATGGCCGAAGGCGACTGGGACGGCTGGAAACTGCTCACCGAACGGCTGGGCAAAAAAGTGCAGCTGGTGGGCGACGACCTGTTCGTGACCAACACGAAGATTCTGAAAGAAGGCATCGAGCGCGGCATTGCCAACTCCATCCTCATCAAAATCAACCAGATCGGCACGCTGACCGAAACCTTCCAGGCCATTGAAATGGCCAAGCGCGCGGGCTACACCGCCGTCATCAGCCACCGCAGCGGCGAAACGGAAGACAGCACCATTGCCGACATTGCCGTGGGCGCCAACGCCGGGCAAATCAAAACCGGCTCGCTCTCGCGCTCTGACCGCATGGCCAAATACAACCAGCTGCTGCGCATCGAAGAAGACCTGGGCGACACGGCGGTGTACCCGGGCCGCGACGCCTTCTACAACCTGCGCTGACGCGCCGCCGCACGGGCCGGAAGAAGGCGCGGCGGCGTTCCAGAAACGATAGCATCCGCCCTTCTCCGCCCGCCCTTGCTGAACGCGCCCTGCCAGGCCTGCCATGACCCAACGCATCGTCGTCGCCATTCTTCTGCTGCTGCTCGCTGCGCTGCACGTGCAACTGCAAACCGGCCGTGGCAGCCTGCCTGAAGTAGCCGAACTGCGCCAACGCCTGCGCGAGCAAAAAGCCGCCAACGCGCAGGCCCAGCTGCAAATTGACCAGCTCGCTTCCGAAGTGGCCGACCTGCGCGACGGCCTGGATACCGTGGAAGAAAAGGCGCGCCACGATCTGAGCATGGTCAAGCCCAACGAAATCTTCGTGCAGTACGAAAAGCCCTGAAGAGGCTGCCCCAAAAGTTATTTCAGGAGCCTGACCGCGCGCCGAATGCAGGCGATCTTCGCGAAGGCTTCGGCTGAAGAGGGCAGTGATTTCGTCGTTTTTGGAGCGCCTGCGAGATTGACTCAACCAGGCAAAAGTCCTCTCCACAACCTAGCGCTTGGGCAGCGCCTCAAAACCGTGGCCCTCTCTTTTGCTCATTTCAGCAAAGTGCTTGGCCGGGTGGCGTCAATAGCCTCAAAAAGAGGAGCGAATCTGGAGGGGCAAAAATACCGTTTGCCGCAATTTGTTCTAGGACCTAATGCTATGAATAGAGGAGCGAAATAAAGGGCGGAATACCTGCGCGGAGCGCTGGCGTGAAATGTCCGGGCGGGATGCCGAGGCCGCGCCTTCAGCCTTCCGTCAGCCTTCCGTGCGTGAGCGTGAGGCGGCGTGAGCAGCGCGCGGCCAGTTGCTGGTCGTGCGTGACGAGCACGAAGGCCGTGCCTTGCTGGGCCGCCAGGTCGAACATGAGGGCGAAGACGGCATCGGCCGTGGCGCGGTCGAGGTTGCCTGTGGGTTCGTCGGCCAGCACGCAGGCAGGCTGGGTGACCAGGGCGCGGGCGATGGCCACGCGCTGACGCTCGCCGCCCGAGAGTTCGGCGGGGCGGTGGTGCAGGCGTTCGGCCAGGCCCACGCGCGCGAGCATTTGCGCGGCCTGCCCGTTGGCGGCGCTGGCGGGCAGGCGGCGCATGGTCAGGGGCATGGCCACGTTTTCCAGCGCGCTGAATTCGGGCAGCAAGTGGTGGAACTGGTAAACAAAGCCCAGGTGCCGGTTGCGCAGCAGGCCCTGCCGGGCGGGCGTGAGGGCGGCGAAGTCCTGCCCCATCAGGCGCACGCTGCCGCTGCTGGGCGCGTCCAGCCCGCCGAGCAGGTGCAACAGCGTGCTTTTGCCGGAGCCGGATTGGCCGACGATGGCCAGCGTTTGCCCCGCCCGCACGGCCAGATCGATGCCGTGCAGCACCGTTACGTCAATCGGCCCTTCGGCAAAGCGCTTGGTCAGGCCGACGGCTTGAAGGGCGATGGTGGCTTCACTCATAACGCAAAGCCTCCGCCGGATTGACGCGACTGGCGCGCCAGCTTGGGTAGAGCGTGACGACGAACGACATCAGCAGCGAAAACAGGCAGATGGGCACGATGTCGCCCGCCTGCGGGTCGCTGGGCAGCTCGGAAATCATGTAAACGTCTTTGGGAATGAAGTGAAAGCCCAGCAGCTGCTCCAGCGCGGGCACGATGACATCGATGTTGGCGGCAATGCCCAGCCCCAGCAGCAGCCCGGCCAGCGTGCCGATCACGCCCACTACCGCACCTTGCACGATGAAGATGGCCATGACGCTGCGCGGACTGGCCCCCAGCGTGCGCAAGATGGCGATGTCGGCGCGCTTGTCCTGCACCGTCATCACCAGCGTGCTGACCAGATTGAAGGCGGCCACGGCCACGATGAGCGCCAGGATGATGGCCATCATGCGTTTTTCGATTTGCACGGCGGCATACCACGTGCTGTTCTGGCGCGGCCAGTCCAGCAGCAGCAGACGGCCGGTGAGCGTGGCGGCGAGCTGCTGCGTCACCTGCGGGGCCTGGTGCATGTCATGCAGGCGCGCGCGCACGCCGGTGGGGCCTTCGAGCTGGAAGATGCGGCGCGCGTCATCCATGTGAATCAGCGCCAGCGTCGAGTCGTAGATGTGGTGGCCCGAATCGAACACGCCCGCCACGGTCATCTGCTTCATGCGCGGGGTCACGCCCACAGGGGTCATCTGCCCGCCGGGGGCCAGCAGCGTCAGCGCATCACCCTCGACCACGCCCAGCATGCGCGCCAGATCGCGCCCCAGAATGATGTGAAAGCGCCCCGGCTCCAGCCGTTGCAGCACGCCCTCGGCCTTCAGTTGCGCGGCCACGTCGGTCACTTGCGTTTCCTGTTCGGGGTCGATGCCGCGAATGGACGCGCCCTTCATCTCCTCGCCACGCACCAGCAGGCCCTGCTCGCCGATGAAGGGCGCGGCCCCGGCCACTTGCGGGTTTTGCCGCACCTCGGCCAGCGTCAGCGCCGGATCGGGCAGCGCCTGGCCGTCGGGCGTGAAGATTTCAATGTGCGGAATCACGCTCAGCATGCGCCCCAGCACGTCTTTCTGAAAGCCGTTCATCACCGACAGCACGATGATGAGCGCCGCCACGCCCAGCGCAATGCCCAGCATCGAAGCCGCCGAGATGAACGAGATGAAGCCGTTGCGCCGCGAAGCCCGCCCGGCCCGCGTGTAGCGCCAGCCCAGCCGCCATTCATACGGCAGGCGTTCGAGCAAGTTCATGGGCTTGATTCCTTGTGATGCAAAAGCGCCGGATTGTGGCGGAAGGCCGGGCATGGGCGGGCGGCCCCGTTCCCGTAGCATCCGCCGCTTGCCGCCTGCCGCCTGTGCCCGTGACCGTGACTGCCATGCCCTCCGCTTCTTCCTCCATGCGCCCGCTGCGGCGCGTTGCCATTGTTGGCGCGGGCTGGGCCGGGCTGGCGGCGGCGGTGCGGGCGGCGCAGGGCGGCCTGGCAGTGAGCGTGTTTGAGGCCAGCCGCAGCGGCGGCGGGCGCGCGCGCGCCGTGCCCCTGCCGCTGCCCGATGGCCGCGAGGTCATGGCAGACAACGGCCAGCACATCCTCATAGGCGCTTACAGCGAAACGCTGCGGCTGATGCGGCTGGTGGGCGCCGAGCCGCAGCGCCTGCTGCTGCGCCTGCCGCTGGCGCTGGCCTACCCCGATGGCACAGGGCTGGCGCTGCCTGCCGCCCGCTGGCTGCCCGCGCCGCTGGATGCCGCCTGGGGCATTGCCCGCGCGCGCGGCTGGCCCTGGCGCGCGCGGCTGGCGCTGCTGCGCCGGGCGCTGGCCTGGCAGCGCGGCGGCTTTGCCTGCGGCCCGCAGGCGAGCGTGGCCGATTTGTGCCGTGGCCTGCCTGGGCAGCTGCTGCGCGATTTCATCGAGCCGCTTTGCGTCTCGGCCCTGAACACGGCTATGCATGAGGCCAGCGGCGCGGTTTTTTTGCGCGTGCTGCGCGATGCGCTTTTTGGCGTGCGCGGCGGCTCCAACCTGCTGCTGCCGCGCGTGCCTTTGGGCGATTTGTGGCCCGAACCGGCGCTGCGCTGGCTGCAAGAGCGCGGCGCGCGCCTGCACATGGGCCAGCGCGTGCAGGGCCTGCAAGCCGAAAACGCCGGCTGGCGCGTGCATTGGCAGGCGGGCGATGAGGCGTGCAGCGCGCTGTTTGACGCCGTCATCCTCGCCACCGCCGCCCCGCACGCGGCGCAACTGGCGGGTGAAGCCATCACGCCGCCCGCCTGGCCCCACGCGCCCCGCCTGCAAGCCTGGCGCGCCTGCGCCGCCGCGCTGCGGCACACGGCCATCACCACCGTTTATGCGCAGGCGGCGCCTGAAGCCATTGCGGCCGCCTTTGCCCGCCCCATGCTGGCGCTGCGCAGCGGCCCGGCCGCGCCCGCCCAGTTCGCTTTTGCCCTGGACGCCATGCGCCTGCGCGGCGCGGAAGGCAATGCGCAACAAGCCGCAGAACCAAATGCAGAACCAAACATCACGGGGCTGCTGGCCTTCGTCATCAGCAACAGCGCGGGCCAGGAGCGGCAGGCCCTTTGCGCCGCCGTGGCCGCCCAGGCGCAAAGCCAGCTGGGCCTGGCCGTGAACGTGCTGCGCAGCGTGAGCGAAAAGCGCGCCACCTTCGCCTGCACGCCCGCCCTGCCGCGCCCAGCTGCTGCCATCGCCCCCGGCCTGGCCGCCTGCGGCGACTACGTGCAAGGCCCTTACCCCGCCACGCTGGAAGGGGCCATGCGCAGCGGCTGGCAGGCGCTGGATCAGGCGCAGGCGGCCTTTCCGTGAGCGCGCTGGCCGCGCAAGCGGGCGCAGGGCCTGCCGGGGCGCATCAAAATCAGGAGCAAATTCAATGGGGTCGAAATGCCGTATCGCGCAATCTGCACCAGGACCTCACGCTATGGTTAAAGGAGCGAAAAAGCCGCATGCCAGTGCCTGCGGCGTGCCCATCCGGCCTGCTCTTTGCGCCCTTTGCGGCCGGGCCTGAAGCTGCGAACCTGAAGACAATTCCGCCCGCTTGTTCCGCTTGCGCCCTCATGACTGCTTCGCTTCTTTTGCCCCTGGCCGCCGTACTCGTCATCCTGACCGGGCTGGCGGGCGCCTTGCTGCCCGCGCTGCCCGGCCTGCCGCTGATGTTCGCCGGGGCCTGGCTGCTGGCCTGGAGCGGCGGCTACCAGACGTTTGGCGCGGGCAGCCTCATCACGGTGGGCGCGCTGGCGGCTACAGGCTCGCTCATGGATTACGTGGCCAGCCTGCTGGGCGCGAAATGCACGGGCGCAAGCCGGCAGGCCCTCTGGGGCGCGGCGGCGGGCAGTTTCGCGGGCCTGTTTTTCGGCCTGCCCGGCCTGGTGCTGGGGCCGCTGGCAGGCGCGGCGGCGGGCGAATACCTGGCGCGCCGCGAGCTGCTGGCGGCGGGCCGGGTGGGGCTGGGCGCTTTTGCCGGTTTCATCATCGGCACGGCGGCCAAGCTCGGCTGCGCCCTGTCCATCGTTTTCGTGCTGCTGGGCGTGTATCTGTTCAGCCTGCTCTGAGTCCGCCGGATCCGCTCCGTGGGCGCTCACTTGCGGATGGCAATGCTGTAAAGCCCCTCGCTGCCCGGCGGCTCGTTCAGGCGGATGGTGTAAACGCGCCCGGCCACGGCTTCAAACGCCACTTCGTATTCGTTGCTCGCGGGCGAAATTTGCGTGCCCAGGCTATTGACGGTGATGGCGGGGACAAAGCCGCCGTCCGTGCCCACCCACACGCGCAAGCTGCGGCTGCTGCGGGCGGTGTAGATGAAGGCGGGCGTGCCTTCGGCATCGTCTTTTTTCGCCAGACGGAACAGGCGCACGCCATAGGGCAGGCTGACATCGGCGGGGCGGGCTTGCGGGCTGGCTCTTTGCTCCTGCCCGGCCAGCATGGCGCCAGCCAAATCGCCGCCTTCTTGCGTGTCTTCCGCCACAGCGTAATTGCCGCCCGAGGCCAGCACGGCGCGGATGACTTCCTGCATGGATGGATCGTCCACGTTCGCAGCCTGCGCGCTGGCAGCCAGCAGGGCTGCGATCAGCGCGCAGGGCACCAGGCGCATACGGAAAGACATGGCTTTTCTCCTTTTGAAGTGGAAAACGGAAAACGGCTGGCGGCCTTCAGGCGGATGGATGCGGGGCCGCCGCAGGCGGGCTTTTTTTCTTCAGGCAGCCCCTGATGCGCTCGCCGCGCACGCGGTGCGGGTTTTTCACGATCAGCAGCGACAGGTAATGCACGGTCTGCCCGCGCAAAGCCAGCAGGGCGCGGCCCGCCAGCGCCCGCTCGCCGGGCGCGCCCACGCGCTCGATGAAATGGGCCGCCTCCAGCAAGCCGCGCTGCTGGAGCCAGTCGAGCAGCTCGTCCATCAGCGGCTTGACTTTCATCAGCACCAGCGTGTCGAACTCCGGCAGCAGCCGGTCCACGGCGGCCACGCCGTAGGCGGCCGGGACGATGGCCACGGTGTCGTCTTGCTCGGCCAGCGGCACGCCCGCGTCCGCGCAGGCGGCCGTGAAGGCGTTCACGCCGGGCAGCGTTTGCACGGCAATGCGCGCATCCAGCCCGCGCACGGTGCGCGCCAGGTGGCCAAAAGTTGCGTAGGTGCTGGCGTCGCCTTCCACCAGAAAGAGCACGTCGCGCCCGGCTTGCAGCCAGGGCAGCACGGTTTGCGCGGCGCGCAGCCAGGCGCGGGCGAGCTTTTCGCCGTCGTGCGTCATGGGAAACAGCAGCGTGGCGGCATCCGGCGGCGGCGCCAGCTGCGCGCGCTCAAGAATGCCCAGCGCGTAGCTGGGCGTTTTGGCGCTGCGGGCCGGATACACCCAGGCCGCGTCCGTGCGTTGCAACTGCGCCCAGGCCGCGCGGGTGATCAGCCCCGGATCACCGGGGCCGAGTGACACGCCGATGAGGCGGCCCGGCGCCGGGTGCGCGGCGTCAGGGTTTGGAGCGTCTGCGGTCATGCTGGAAAGGCGGAGAAAGGGTTCAGAAAAAGGAGCAAATTCAAGGCGGCAGAAAATGGCTTTCGCGCAGTTTCCACCAGGACCTATTGCTATCGTATCAGTAGCTGAAAATAAGCCATTATTCCGCGTCACACCCCATTGCGGGCCTGGCTGGCGGGCTTGCCCGCGCACACCACCCACACCGGGTTTTCGGCGGCCAGGCGGTGCATGTCCAGGATGGGGCGGCTGCGGGCGGCTTGCAGCTGGGTCACGTCCCACTCGATGCCTTGCGCTTCGTGCGCCTTCAGCGCGCCGCAGGCCGCATTCAGGTTTTCAAGGGTGACGAAGTTCATCACCAGATGCCCGCCCGCGCGCAGGCGGCGCAGGGCCAGGGCGATGAGGCCGGGCAGCTCGCCGCCGGAGCCGCCTATGAAAACGGCGTCCGGGTCAGGCCAGCTCTCAAGCCCTTGCGGTGCCTTGCCCCGATGCAGGCTGTAGTTGCTCACGCCAAAGGCAGCGTGGTTTTGCGCGGCAATGGCGTGATCGGCCTCGTTTTTTTCAATGGCCCACACGTGGCCTTGCGGGCACAGGCGCGCCGCTTCCAGGCCCACGGAGCCGGTGGCCGCGCCAATGTCCCACACCACGCTGTTGGCGCGCAGCTGCATGCGCGCCAGGCTCAAGGCGCGCGCTTCCAGCTTGGTGATCAGGCCCTTTTCGGGCTGGCGCTGCGCGTAAGCCGCGTCGGGCAGGCCAAAGCGCACGGGCTGCGGCGCGGGGCGGCTGCGCCAGAGGATGACGACGTTCAGCGGCGCGAAATCCATGCCCGCCGCCTCTTGCGGGGCCAGCTCGGCGTGCACACGCTCGCCCGGCTGCAAGAGGTTTTCGGCCACGGCCATCAGAAAGTCATCGCCCAGCCCTTCGGCCAGCAGCATGCGGGCGATGCGCGCGGGCGTGTTGCCGGGGCTGGTGAGCACCAAAAGCCGCTCGTGCGCGCGAACGGCCTGCGCCAGCGCGTAAAGGCCGTGGCCGGGGGCGCTGCCGCGCTGCCACTCGCCTGCGTCTTTGCCGTGAACGGAGACGATGCGCGCGTCCTGCCAGGCCAGCCCCAGCCGCGCGCAAGCCACTTGCAAGGTGGAGAGATTGGGCAGCACGCGCAGCGCGTTCACGCACAAATGGCGCGCCAGATACGGCGCAATGCCGTGGCACAGCGGATCGCCCGTGGCCAGCACCACGCAGCTTTGGCTGGCCTGGCGCGCGGCCTGCGCCCACTGGGGCACTTGCGCCAGCTGCCCGGTGAGATCGCGCTGCGCCGCGCCCGCCTTGAACTCGTGCGACAAAAGCGCCAGCGCGCGCGTGCCGCCAATGACGAGATCGGCCGCGCGCACATGCGCCAGCGCCGTGGCCGACAGACTGGCCGCGCCATCATCGAGCACGCCAATGACGAGGCAGGGATTGGGATCGGTATGCAATGACATGAAATTCTGAAAGGGGAAAAGCAAGGCGGCCAGGCGGGGCGCGGGCCGGATTCGTTGCCGCTGCCGCAAGGGCACAATGCCGCCCCCGCCCAAGGAGACAAGCTCATGACCTACCTGCTGGCCCTGGACCAGGGCACCACCAGCAGCCGCGCCATCGCGTTTGACGCGCAAGGCCGCATCGCCGCGCTGGCGCAGCGCGAATTCACGCAGCATTTTCCCAGCCCCGGCCAAGTGGAGCACGACGCCGACGAAATCTGGCAAACGCAACTGGCCGTGGCGCGCGAATGCGTGCAAAAGCTCGGCTCGGCGGACGCGGACATGGCCGCCATCGCCCCCAACATCGCGGCCATCGGCATCACCAACCAGCGCGAAACCACCGTGCTCTGGAGCCGCGAAACGGGCCGCCCCGTGGCCCCGGCCATCGTCTGGCAAGACCGCCGCACCACCGCCCGCTGCGAAGCGCTGTCGCCCGCCGAACGCCAGCTCATCCAAAGCCGCACCGGGCTGGTGCCCGACGCCTACTTTTCCGCCACCAAGCTGCAATGGCTGCTGGACAACGTGCCCGGCGCGCGCCGCCGCGCCGAAGCGGGCGAGCTGGCCTTCGGCACCGTGGATTCATGGCTGGCGTGGAACCTCACCGGCGGCGCGAAAGGCGGCGGCCTGCACGTCACGGACGCCAGCAACGCCAGCCGCACCATGCTCATGAACCTGCACACGCTCCAGTGGGACGATGAGCTGCTGGCGCTCTTTGGCATTCCGCGCGCCGTGCTGCCGCGCATCGTGCCCTCCAGCGGCGAAATCGGCGCCACCGCGCCCGATCTGCTGGGCGCGCCCATCCGCATTGCAGGCATCGCGGGCGACCAGCAAGCCGCCACCTTCGGCCACGGATGCCTGGCCCCCGGCATGGCCAAAAACACCTACGGCACCGGCTGCTTCATGCTCATGAACACCGGCGGCCAGCCCGCCGCCAGCCGCAACAACCTGCTGGGCACCGTCGGCTGGCTCGCGCCTGATACGGAGAACCATCCAGCGGGCCAGCCCCGCGCCGCCTACTGCTTGGAAGGCAGCGTCTTCATGGCCGGCGCCACCGTGCAATGGCTGCGCGACGGCCTGCAAATCATCCGCACCGCCGCCGAAGTGGAAGAGCTGGCCGCCAGCGTGCCCGACACGGGCGACGTCTTTCTCGTGCCCGCCTTCGCCGGCCTGGGCGCGCCCGACTGGGACGGCCGCGCGCGCGGCGCGCTCATCGGCATGACGCGCGGCACCACCCGCGCCCACATCGCCCGCGCCGCGCTCGAAGCCATCGCCCTGCAATCGGCCGACGTGTTCGCCGCCATGAGCGAAGACGCCGGCCTGCCCCTGCAAGAGCTGCGCGTGGACGGCGGCGCCAGCCGCAACAACCTGCTCATGCAAATGCAGGCCGACGCGCTGGGCGTGCCCGTCGTGCGCCCGCATGCCGCCGAAATCACCGCCCTGGGCGCGGCCCGCCTGGCGGGCCTGGCCGCCGGTTTCCGCTTTGACGAGCAGGCCCTGGCCGCCAGCCAAAGCGCCGCCCGCCGCTTCGAGCCGCAATGGCCCGACAGCCTGCGCCGCCAGCGCCTGGCCCGCTGGCGCGAAGCCATCGCCCGCGCCAAAGACTGGGCGCGCGGCTAAAAGCCTGGCCGAAAAAGCGCCGGGCCATGCCAGAGACCGGCTTATTTAGCTCTTTTATCAATAGCATGAGGTCCTAGTAAAACGGGAGCTGATCTGTATTTAAGGCCCCTTTAATTTGCTCCTGTTTTGATAAATTTTGACCGGCACAAGCCGCCTAAAGGCCCTGCTTTGCCCATAGCGGCCTCGTATGCCCGGCCTGGTTTGCGCGCCGTGGTTTCATCTGGCGGAAAGCAGGCCAGAAGAGAGAAATCCTGTTTGCACTCTGGCCGCAATCTGGCCGCAATCTGGCCGCGAGGGGCAAAGACCGGGCTGAAGTGGGCTGCTTTTCAGCTGCCGGGTTTTTGGGCCTGCTCGCATGCGATCTGGATCAGCTCGCGGTCGCTTGCGTTTGGTCCCAGGCGCAGGGCGCTTAGGGAACCGCCCCAGACGCAGCCGGTGTCCAGCGGGAGGATGTCGGGGCGTTCGCGCCAGCCCAGGGTGGACCAGTGGCCGAAGGCGATGACGTCGCCCGCCGTGCGGCGGCCGGGCACGTCAAACCACGGCATCAGGCCAGCGGGGGCGCTTTCCGTGCCTTCCTTGGTGGCGAATTCCATCTGCCCTTGTGCGGTGCAGTAGCGCAGGCGGGTGAGGGCGTTGGTGATGACGCGCAGGCGGTCTGCGCCTTGCAGGCTTTCGCTCCATGCGTCAGGCAGGTTGCCGTACATCTGGCGCAAAAAGCCGGGCCAGGCGGGGCCGCGCAGCACGCTTTGCACTTCGGCGGCCAGGCGCAGGGTGTCTTGTGCCGTCCAGGCAGGCAGTACGCCAGCGTGCACGCACAGCACGCCCGCTTCGCGCACGGCCAGGGGGCGATGGCGC
The DNA here is from genome assembly GCF_029813755.1 of Ottowia cancrivicina. Classification (NCBI taxonomy): domain Bacteria; kingdom Pseudomonadati; phylum Pseudomonadota; class Betaproteobacteria; order Burkholderiales; family Comamonadaceae; genus Ottowia; species Ottowia cancrivicina. The sequence continues at coordinate 96,821 of NZ_JARVII010000003.1, forward strand.
AGCCATTCGAGCAAGGCCGGGGCGTCGGGCGCGGCCAGCAGTTCGCCCAGTGTGTCGCTGCGGTGCGGCTTGCGCGCGCCGCAGGCCACGGCCAGCAGGTGCAAGTCATGGTTGCCCAGCAGGCAGCAGGCGGCGTCGCCATAGCCCATGAGGCGGCGCAGCACGCTGGCGGACTGGGGGCCGCGATTGACCAGATCGCCCAGGAGAACGAGGCGGTCGCGGCTGGGAGAAAAGGCAATGACGTCCAGCAGGCGCTGCAAGGCGCCGTCGCAGCCTTGCACGTCGCCGATGAAGTAGAGTGACATGCTTGTCGATTGTGATGCGGGCGCGCTTTTGCCAAAGCGCCCTGGATGCATGGAACTGCTGCTGATTTGTTTGTTGATCGTGCTCAATGGCGTGTTCGCCATGTCGGAAATGGCGCTGGCCTCCAGCCGCAAGGCGCGGCTGGAGGCGATGGCCGAGGGGGGGGACACCGGCGCTGGCGTGGCGCTGCGGCTTATGGAAGACCCCACGCAGTTTCTTTCTACCGTGCAGGTGGGCATTACGTCCATTGGCGTGCTCAACGGCATTGTGGGCGAGTCGGCCTTCAGCGCCCCGGTTGCCAGCTGGCTGGGCGGGCTGGGCCTGAGCGAGAGGGCGGCGGGCATTGCCGCCACGGTGCTGGTGGTGGCCGCCATCACTTTCGTCACCATCATTTTTGGTGAGCTGGCGCCCAAGCGCATCGGCCAGCTCTACCCTGAAACCGTGGCGCGCTGGGTGTCGCCGCCCATGCGGGCGCTGGCGGCTTTCACGCGGCCCTTCGTGGCGCTGCTTTCCCTGTCTACCCAGGGCGTGCTGAAACTGCTGCGCATTGACAACCGCAGTGAACGCGCCGTCACGGCCGAAGAAATATCCGCCAGTCTGGAAGAGGGCGTGGACGCGGGCCTGATTGAGGCGCACGAACACCAGATGGTGCGCAACGTGTTTCACCTGGATGACCGGCCTTTGACGTCACTGATGGTGCCGCGCAGCGATATTGACTGGCTGGACGGCGCAAACACCGTGGCGCAGGCGCTGCAATATGTGGCTACTCGCGGTGAAAAACAATCGCATTCGTGGTATCCCGTGTGCGATGGCGGGCTGGATGACGTAATCGGCATCATCAGCGTGGCCCGCCTGCTTGAATTGGGCCCAAATGCCGAAGGCGCGCTGGCACAGCATTGTGAAAATGCCGCATTCGTGCCTGAAACCCTGAGCGGGCTGGAAATGCTGGAGCAATTGCGCGCCAAATCCGGACGGCTGCTGCTGGTGGTGGATGAATATGGCGTGGTGCAAGGCATGATGACGCCGCGTGATTTGCTGGAAGCCATCACGGGCGAACTCAAACCCGATACTGATATGGACGCATGGGCCACGCCCGCTGCCAATGGCGCATGGATTCTGGAGGGTTTGATGCCCGTCAATGAAATGAAGGCGCGCCTGGGCATTAAGGAATTGCCCCACGAAGCCAAAGGCCGCTACAACACCGTGGCAGGCTTGCTGCTGGCCGAGGCGGGAGATTTGCCACGCGCCGGAGACAAAATCCAGGCGGCGGACTGGGAATTTGAGGTGCTTTCGCTGCAAGGGCGGCGCATTGATAAAGTGATGGCGCGCCCCTTAATGCCGCAGGCCATTCAGTCAAAAAGCAGCGGCTGAAAAATGATGGTATATTCAAGTCTCCAGTTTCTAACTCACTCAAGGAGATTTCATGTCATCTCTCAAAGACCTGCTGCAACAGCGCGAACAACTGAATGCCCAAATTGAACAGGCCCGCCAAAGCGAGCTGTCTGAAGCATTGGCCAAAGTTCATGCCGTCATTCAGGAATATGGTTTGACACAGCAGGATATTTTCCCTTCCAGCGGTCGCCGCTCTTCCCGCGCCGCTGGTTCCAAAGTGCCGCCCAAATACCGCGATCCCGCCACGGGCGCTACGTGGACGGGCCGTGGCAAACCGCCGAAGTGGATTGAAGGCAAGGACCGCAGCGCTTATCTCATTGCCTGATACTCCCTTGCGGCCCGCTTGGCGCGGCGTCACAAACCCAGCAAAGGCCTGCCATCCGTGCAGGCCTTTGTCGTATGTGGGCGATGGCGAATGAAGGGCGGTGGAATAATCCGCGCCTTCAGCGTTTTCCCTTCTTCCTTTTCCCCACGTTTTCACAAATCAGAGGAGTTCTTCCGTGAGCGACACGCAACAGCGCATTGATGCCATTGTCAAAGGCCATCCCATCGTCCTGTTCATGAAAGGCGATGCCAACTTTCCCATGTGCGGTTTTTCTGGCCGCGCCATTCAGGTGCTCAAGGCCGCCGGTATGGATCTGCACAAACTGGTAACGGTGAATGTGCTGGCCGACGAAGAAATCCGCCAGGGCATCAAGGATTACAGCCAGTGGCCCACCATTCCGCAACTTTATGTGAAAGGCGAATTCATTGGCGGCTCCGACATCATGATGGAGATGTTCGAGTCTGGCGAGCTGCAAAACCTGCTGGCTGAAAACGCCGCCTGAAAACCGATTTCAGGCTCTTGCACGCCAACGGACGCCCGGCAAGGCGTCCGTTTCTTTTTGCCCATGTCACGGCAAGGCTGCACTATTTCACACAATGCGAAGATCTTTCACTTAAAAACAAACCAGGGCCATACACAAAAGGCCAAAAAAATGCCAGCACATGGCAAACGCGCATGGGCTGGCAGGCAGCAAAATGTGGAAAAAGCGTCAGGCCGCAGGCTGTTTTTCCACCGCTGGTTTTTCTTCTGCGGGCGGTTCAACCGTTTCAGCAGCAGGCGGCGTTTCTGCGGGTGGTTTTTCTGCGGCGGCCGCAGGCATTTCCGGCATGGGCGGTGCGGCTGGTTTTTCTTCTCTGCCCGGCTCTTGCGCTGGCATTTCCCGGACGGGCGTTTGAGCGGGTGTTTCGACGGGCGTTTCCGGCTGGGTTTTTTGAGGCGCGGGAGTGGTTTCCACAGGTTGAACCGGGCTTGCAGGCGCGGGCTGCGGGGCGGCCACGGGCGCTGACGCTGGCGCAGGCACACCGTCGCCGCCCTGGCGGCAGTAGCTCAGGCCCAGCAGGCCGGCGGCGACCACGGCCACGGCAGGCCACAGCCACTTCATGCCGCCGCCACTGCTGGGCAAAGGGGCGGACAGCAGGGCTTGTCCGGCGCTGGCCACGCTGGCGATTTCAGCGGGCAGCGAGCCGGGCAGGCTGCCGCCGGGCGTGAGCTTGCCGACGATGTAGGGCAGCAAATAGCCCAAGGCGCCTGCAACGTCGTCGCGCGGCGCGTCCAGCCGCCCGGTCAGCTGCTCCAGCAGGCCGCCCGCGCTGCCCAAGGCGTTTTCAATCTGGCTGGCTGTCACAGCCTTGGCACTGGGGCCGCCGCCCAGCCAGGATTGCACGGCGGGGCCAAGTCCGGCTGCCTTGAGCTTTTCAAGAAAGCCGGGCAGACCGCCCGTGTCCTGCCGAGTCATGCATGCCAGCAACATTTGCAGCAAGGGCAGGGCCTTGTCGCCCAGGTTAAAGCGCACAGCCACTTCACGGATAAGAACGTCAAACATGCGGTGAAATCCTTCAAGTCAAAAATGAAAAATGATTATAGAAATGGGGGTTGCCATTACCTTCGCGCAATCAGGGCGGAAAAACAAAAGAGCCGCTTTGGCGGCGCATGGCATTTCGGGCTCTGAAACAGGCTCTGGCGCGGAAGGTCTGGCCCGAACGCATTACGTAACGCAACACATGAACATTCCGCGTGCACACCCTGCGCGAGCGCATCTGCGCCGGCTGACCGCCTGCGCTTGGCTGCAGGCGGCGATGTCGGCGTGCGAGCCGCTCTCCTCTTGCGTACATGCTCTTTTTTCAGAAGCGAATTCAACGCCCACAAAACGGATGACGTCCCCATGAAACGGGCGCTACCCGCTATCGGAACAAGAGCGAGCACTACTGCTGCCAGGCACTGTCCGCTTCGTCAAGCCGCGTTCGCGCCGCCGTAGTTGCCGCAGCGCCAGGCATTTGGCAGGCGGCCAGTAAACTGCGCTTCTTTCTTATGACGCCTTTTCAAAGCCTTTTCGTTCTTGTTTTTCTGATTGCCGCCAGCGCATTTTTCTCGCTGGCTGAAATGTCGCTGGCCGCCTCGCGCCGCCTCAAGCTCACCCAGATGGCTGATGAGGGCGATGCCCGCGCCTTGCGCGTGATGCAGATTCAGGAGCATCCGGGCCGCTATTTCACAGTGGTTCAAATTGGCATCAACTCCGTTGCCATTCTGGGCGGCATCGTGGGTGAAGGCATGCTGGGGCCGTGGCTGGTCTGGATTTTCGAGCCGTGGATGGCGGCCGGATGGGCGGCGCGGCTGGCATTTTTGCTGTCGGTCGCACTCGTCACTTCGCTTTTTGTGGTGTTCGCCGATCTCGTGCCCAAACAAGCGGGCATGGCCAACCCGGAGCGCCTGGCCGTGCGCCTGGTCGGCCCGATGGAGCGGCTGCTGGCCCTGCTCAAGCCCTTGGCCTGGCTCTACAACAAATGCGCCAGCGCCGCCATGCGCGTGCTGGGGCTGCCCATGCAGCGCGATGAGCGCATCACCTCTGACGACATCCTGGCCCTGACGGAAGCGGGCGCGCAGGCAGGCGTGCTGGAGCGCCCCGAACAGCAAGTGATTGAAAACGTCTTCGAGCTGGACACCCGCCCCGTCTCCAGCGCCATGACGCTGCGCGGCAGCGTGGCCTGGTTCGACATCCGCGACAGCGACGAAAGCGTGCGCGTGCGCATTGCCGCCGAACCTTTTTCCACCTACCCCGTGTGCGACGGCGGGCTGGACAACGTCGTGGGCTACGTGGACGCCAAAGACCTCTTTCAGCGCGTGCTCAACCAGCGCCCCATCGTGCTCACCGACGAGGGCCTCATCCACAAGGCGCTGGTCGTGCCCGACCGTCTCAGCCTGGCCGAAGTGCTGGCCCAGTTCCGGCAGGCGCATGAAGACTTCGCCATCATCGTCAATGAATACAGCACCGTCGTCGGCGTGGTCACGCTCAATGACGTGATGAGCACCGTCATGGGCGAGCTGGTCACGCCCGCCGATGAAGACCTCATCGTGCGCCGCGATGACGGCTCCTGGCTGGTGGACGGCATGACACCCATGCCTGATGTGCAACGCGCCCTCAGCCTCTACGACTGGCCCGACAAGGACGAATACGAAACCTTGGCCGGCTTTCTCATGGTCATGCTCCGCCGCGTGCCCCGCCGCACCGACTGCGTGGAATGGGGCGGATACCGCTTTGAAGTGATGGACGTAGACAGCTACCGCATCGACCAGGTGCTGGTCACGCCGCGAAAAGAAAACGTGCAATAAGGCGCAACAGGCCAGCGAGGTGAAGACGGAGCGGGGCGCGGAGCCTGAATGCCCGGCGCTGGTTTGCGCCGCGACCCATCAAAAATAAAAACTCCCGTTTGCCGCCTCGGCTTTGCAGGGAGCAACGTGTTGAGAAGCTACAGCTATACCAGCATGGCCTGCAATCTTTGCAGCAGCTGCGGCATCAGCTCGCCAATTTGCTCTGTGAGCGTATGCACCACAGTTGAGAGCATAACGACCCACGCCAGCACGGCGGCCAGCCCTTTGAGCGACGATGAAATGGGCAGCAAGTTGAGCTGCGGGGCGTAGCGATTCATCAGCCCCAGCGACAGGTCAATCATGTACAGCATCACCAGAGCAGGCGCGGCCAGCACGAACATGAGGCTGGCGAAATGGGAGAACACCCCTTCGAACACCACCACGCCTTCTCTTTTGGGCAGCAGGTTCATCTGGCCCAGCGGCCACAGGGCAAAACTTTCCATCAGCGCGCCTACCCACAACAGCATGCCGCCTGAAAACATGAACATGAAAACAGCCAGGCGTCCCAGAAAAGCGCCCGTGAGCGAAGTCTGGCGGCCCGAGAGCGGATCGACGATTTGCGCCATGCTCATGCCGCTGGCCCCGTCCACGATTTCGCCTGCGGCATGAAACGCCCAGAGCACCGCTGCCAGCATGGCTCCCATGGCCAAGCCAAGAAAAGCCTCCTTGGCAAACAGCAGCAGCCATTGCTGCGCCGTCAAGCCATTCACGTCCAGCAGCGGTTGCACCGCCAGCGTGATGACGCCAAAGCCCAGAAACAGCGCCCCCCGCACCGTGGCGGGCACCGTCTCTTGCGCCAGCACAGGCAGCAGCAGGAAGGCCACGGCAAAGCGCGTGCTGGCCAAAGCGGCCAGCAAAGCCATGTCGCCCAGATTGCCAAACGCGGCAAAGTCCATTGCGTCCGCCCGCTGCCTTTACTTGCGCACCATGGCCGGAAATTCCGTCATCACCCGGTCCGCAAAGCGATACAGCGAGCTGCCCAGCAGCGACGCTGTCACGAAGATGGTGAGCACGATGGCGAAAAACTTGAGCGCGTATTGCAGCGTTTGCTCCTGAATCTGCGTGGCCGCCTGCACCAGCGCAATGAGCAGGCCCACGACGGCCGCCGCCAGCACGGGAGGCGCTGAAAGCATCAGCACCAGCCACAGGGCCTGATAGACGAGTTGCAAAGCTTCACTGTTCAGCATGCAGCCTCTCCCCATCAGTAAGACAGAACCAGCCCGTGCGAGAGCTTGACCCAGCCATCGACCAGCACGAACAGCAGCAGCTTGAACGGCAGCGAAATCGTCGTGGGCGAAAGCATCATCATCCCCATCGCCATGAGGATGTTGGCAATGATGAGATCCACGATGAGAAACGGCAAAAAGATGAGAAAGCCGATCTGGAATGCCGCTGACAACTCGCTTACCGTGAAAGCCGGCACCACGATCACGAAATCACGCTCGGTCAGCTGCGCGGCGCGCTCCGCTGGCAGGTTCTTCTGCGCTGTTTGCAGAAAAAAGGCTCGCTCGCGCGGGCTGGAATGCTTGATGAGAAAGTCACGCAGCGGCTCCTTGGCGGCATCAGCGGCCTGCATCATGTTGGCGCTGCTGTTGCCTCCCGCAGCCTGAGGCAGCGCGCCCACGCGGGCATAGGCGTCCAAGCCCACAGGCAGCATCACGTAAATGGTGAGCACCAGCGCCATGCCATTGAGCACCACATTGGGCGGCACCTGCTGAAGGCCCAGCGCATTGCGCAACAAGCTCAACACCACCACGATTTTGGTGAAGGAGGTCACCATCACCCCCACGAACGGGGCCAGCGCCACGAGGATGACGGTGATCAGCGCTGAAGAGGGAGAAAACTGGGAAAGATCCATAGCGTTTGTTTTCGTGTAATCAGGAAAAGCGTAAGAACCAGTTCAAAGAAACAAGCCGGGTTCAGCTTTCCAGCGCCTGCACGTGCAAGCCGCAGCCGCTGCCCAGCGGCAACAGCGCGCCGCTGGCTTGACGCTGCCCGTTGGCGTGCAATTCAGCAGGCCACGGAGCAGGCAGGGGCCAGTGAAACGCAGGCTGCCCCTGGCGCGGCCAGCCTAGCCAAACATCCAGCGGAATGCTGACCGTCTGCTCCAGCATGGCCTGCCCGGCGCCTTCAGTTTCATCTTGTGTTGCGCTGCCAGGCGCGGCGCTGCCATTCAATGCCAGGCGGGCGTCAGGCAAATCAAGCCAAGCGGCGGCGGGCGGCAGATGACAGCTCATGTCATGCAGCGTCACTGCCCAGCGGTTGGCAAAGGCGGCCGGCAGCCACACCAGCGCTCCGGCTTCCAGCGCCTGTATCGCCTCGGCTGGCACGCTGCCCAGCAGCACCTGCCCGGTTACGGCGCTCCAGGCCAGATGCGGCGCCAGCAGTGCGGCTGGCGGCTGGCCGCCTGGCAACAGGCCGGGCATCAGCGCCAGGCGCGAGCCAGCAGGCGCGAGCGCCGGGGCCTGCACCACGGCCGCCAGCGCGCCCGCAGGCGGCGCTTCCTGCGCCGGAGCCGGGTCCCAGCCTGCATGCAGCCACTCTTCCACGCAAGCAACCAGCGCCTCGGCTTCGGCCAGACGCAGCACCTGCTCCTCGCCTGTGGGCGGCACTGCTGGCGCATCAGCCGCGCGAGGAATGCTCAAGTGCACCCAGCCCCTTGATGTCGCGCCGCTGTAGTGCAGCCATTCAGACGGAAAGGCGGAATCATCCTCGGCTGGCGCGGCGGCAGCGTCATGCGGCGGGTCGGTCAGTGAATCAGCGTTCATGCTCAGGCTCGTCAACGGGGCGGCAATGGTAGTTCGTGCTTTGCAACGTATCGTGTCAGTATGTAGTCTTGCCAACACTCTCGCACCTTTGTGTTGGTTTTTCATCAAAAACAGGAGCTAATTCAAGGCCTTGAAAACACATGAGGTCCTAGAGGAACTTGGAAAGCGCGCTATTGCTTCAGGAGCGAAATATTCCCTTTTGTTCCACACGCGCCGCCCAGGCCAACGGCTCTGCCGCTGGTGGGCGTGGCCGATAATCGCCGCCCTTTGCGCCGGCGCTTTCCGCTGGCGGCGTATTTCTTCTTTTCTGCTTTTCCCAGACCACCCAATGGCCCAATACGTCTTTTCCATGAACCGCGTCAGCAAGATCGTGCCCCCGAAGCGCGCGATCCTGAAAGACATTTCTCTGAGCTTTTTCCCTGGCGCCAAGATTGGCGTGCTGGGCCTGAACGGCGCGGGCAAATCGACCCTGCTCAAGATCATGGCGGGCATCGACAAAGAGATCGAGGGCGAAGCCACGCCCATGCCCGGGCTGGACATTGGCTATTTGCCGCAAGAGCCGCAGCTCAACCCCGAGCACACCGTGCGCCAGGCGGTGGAAGAGGCGATGAAAGAAGTGAACGACGCGCGCGCGCGGCTGGAAGAAATCTACGCCGCCTATGCCGAGCCGGACGCCGACTTCGACGCCTTGAGCGAAGAGCAAGGCCGGCTGGAAGCCCTCATTGCCGCCGCTGGCACCGACAGCGAGCACCAGCTTGAAATCGCCGCCGATGCGCTGCGCCTGCCGCCGTGGGACGCCGTCATCAAGAACCTCTCGGGCGGCGAAAAGCGCCGCGTGGCGCTGTGCAAGCTGCTCTTGAGCAAGCCCGACATGCTGCTGCTGGACGAGCCGACCAACCACCTGGACGCCGAAAGCGTGCAGTGGCTGGAAATCTTCCTGCAACGCTTTCCCGGCACCGTGGTGGCCATCACGCACGACCGCTACTTTCTTGACAACGCCGCCGAATGGATTCTGGAGCTGGACCGTGGCCACGGCATTCCCTACAAAGGCAACTACTCCAGCTGGCTGGAACAAAAAGAGGCACGCTTGAAGCAGGAGCAAAAAAGCGAAGACGCCCGCGCCAAAGCCATCAAGAAAGAGCTGGAGTGGGCGCGCCAAAACCCCAAGGGCCGCCAGGCCAAGAGCAAGGCGCGCCTGGCCCGCTTCGAGGAGCTGAGCGACTACGAATACCAAAAGCGCAATGAAACGCAGGAAATCTTCATCCCCGTGGCCGAGCGCCTGGGCTCCGAAGTCATCGAGTTCAAAGGCGTCAGCAAAAGCTTTGGCGACCGTCTGCTGATCGACAACCTGAGCTTCAAGGTGCCCGCCGGGGCCATCGTCGGCATCATCGGCCCCAACGGCGCGGGCAAGTCCACGCTCTTCAAGCTCATCGCGGGCAAGGAGCAGCCCGACGCCGGTGAAGTCACGCTGGGCAAAACCGTGAAGATGGCCTTCGTCGATCAAAGCCGCGACGATCTGGCCAATGACAAAACCGTGTGGGAAGACATCTCCGGCGGGCTGGACATCATCACCGTCGGCAAATTCCAGATGCCCAGCCGCGCCTACTGCGGGCGCTTTAACTTCAACGGGCAAGACCAGCAAAAGAAAGTGGGCATGCTCTCTGGCGGCGAACGCGGCCGCCTGCACCTAGCCAAAACCCTCATGCAAGGCGGCAACGTGCTGCTGCTGGACGAGCCCAGCAACGACCTGGACGTGGAAACGCTGCGCGCGCTGGAAGACGCGCTGCTCGAATTTGCGGGCAGCGTCATGGTCATCAGCCACGACCGCTGGTTTCTCGACCGCATTTGCACCCACATCCTCGCCGCCGAAGGCGACAGCCAATGGGTGTTTTTCGACGGCAACTACCAGGAATACGAAGCCGACAAGATCAAGCGCCTGGGCGAAGAAGGCGCCCGCCCGCACCGTATGCGCTACAAGGCGCTGAAGTAACTTTCCGCCGCGCCATCCGCGCGTCACGAAAGAGCCGGGGCATCCCGGCTTTTTTCATGCCCAAACCGCCCGCAAGTCCCGGCGCAGGCTGGACTGGCTGCTATGGTTTTTGAAGGAAACAAGGGCAAGCCATGCTGTATAAATCTTTCAGCCTCTCTCCTTATCTCCCTTCCTTGAACAGACTGAGCCTTGCCCATGACCCATACCCCGCCGCATGAACCGCCCGAACTGGCGGGCCGCCGCATCCTTCTGGGCCTGACAGGCAGCGTGGCCTGCTACAAGGCCGCCGAGCTGTGCCGCCTGCTCACGCAAGCGGGCGCCCGCGTGCAGGTGGCCATGAGCGAAGGCGCGCAGCACTTCATCACGGCCGCGACGATGCAGGCGCTCTCCGGCCAGCCGGTATTCACTTCGCAATGGGACGAACGCCCCGCCAATGGCATGGCGCACATCCAGCTGGGCCGCGAGGCAGACGCCATCCTCGTGGCCCCTGCCAGCGCCGACTTTCTGGCCCGGCTGGCGGCAGGCCGGGCGGACGATTTGCTCTCGCTGCTGTGCCTGGCGCGCCCGCGCGAGCGCGCGCCGCTGCTGCTGGCGCCTGCCATGAACCGTGAAATGTGGTCGCACCCGGCCACGCAGCGCAACGTGCGGCAGGCGGCCGCTGACGGTGCGCGCGTGCTGGCCGTGGGCTTTGGCGCGCAAGCCTGCGGCGAAACGGGTGATGGCCGCATGCTGCAAGCGCCCGAACTGCTGGAAGAAGTCATCGCCGCGCTCACCCCGCAAACACTGGCGGGCCGCCGCGTGGTGGTCACGGCCGGGCCGACGTTTGAAGCCATCGACCCCGTGCGGGGCCTCACCAACCGCTCCAGCGGCAAGATGGGCTTTGCCATTGCGCGCGCGGCGCGCCTGGCGGGCGCGCAAGTCACGCTGATCGCCGGCCCCGTGCATCTGCCCACGCCGCATGGCGTGGCGCGGGTGGATGTGGAATCGGCCCTGCAAATGCAAGCCGCCTTGCAGCCCGCACTGCAAGGAGCCGATGTGCTGATTGCCGCCGCCGCCGTGGCCGACTGGCGCGCCGCCGAAGTAGCCGCGCAGAAGATGAAAAAAGACGGCAGCGGCCTGCCGCCGCCCCTGCGCTTTGTGGAAAACCCTGATTTGCTGGCCGCCGCCGCCCGCAGCCCGCGCGCGCAAGCCGGGCAGCTGTATTGCGTGGGCTTTGCCGCCGAAAGCGAAAACCTGCTGGCGCACGCACAAGCCAAGCGCCAGCGCAAAGGCGTGCCGCTGCTGGCGGGCAACATCGGCCCCGCCACTTTCGGGCGCGATGACAACGCGCTCTTGCTGATTGACGAAGCGGGCGTCACCGAACTGCCCGCCGGGCTGCAACCGGCCAGCAAGCGCCAGCTGGCCCGCCTGCTGGTGGACGAAATCGCCCGTCGCCTGCCCCGGCGCTGAACCGCTTCCGAAGCCAGCTATTTCGCTATGAGTTCAATAGCAATAGGCCCCATGAATCCATGCGATAGAGGCGTTTTCTTGGCCTTGAATTTGCTTCTGAAAAAGGAGTAAAAAAGACTTTCACGCCAACCAAAGAGAGCCATGAAGCCCAGCCCCACGCAAGAGCCTGACGCAGCCGATGAGCTGCTGTCTTTGGGCAAACGGCTGTGTTGTCTGGTCTGGAGACTGATCTGGACGTTTTGCAAATGGATGCTTGAGAACGTGCTGATCTTCATCGCATGCCTGCTGGCTCTTGCTTTCGGGCCGCTGGGGCTGCTGGTCGCCCTGCTTGCTTTCCTTGGGCCGCCTGCTGAAAAGAAACCCGGCGACGCAGATGAAAAGCAGAGCCAAACCCCAAAACGCCCGCCCCGAACGCCCGGCAAGCCGGCTTGAAAGCGCACACTGGCAGCCGGCCCCATCAATCAGAAAAAAACCATGAGGCCAAACGAAAAGGAAGCAAACGAATGGCGCGAACCCAAACAGCAAGGCCTGACGCTTGCCGCAAAGCTGCTCCAAATCATTGGGGGCTTTTTCAAGCGGATATGGCACACCGTGCTGATTTTTCTGGGCGTCTGCGTGCTTTTGGTTATCAGCGCAGAAGGCGGCCGCCTTGGCCAGCTTGTGAGCTTGCTGGCGGCTTTTCTGATCTTTCTGACCGTGCAGCCATGGCCCGCGCCGCCTTCTTTTGACAAACAAGAGCCGGATCAAAACAGCCATGAAACCTGAAACAGACAACCTGGAAGGCCCCAACTGGGACACCCCGCCCAACGGCGACTTCGCCGCTTATGTGCAGCAGCTGACCGCGCCTGCCGAACAGGCTGCATCCGCTGCGCCCGCCACGCCTGCCACGTTTCCGCCGCCGGTTCCCATCCAGGCCCCAGCATCCCCGCAAAAAACGCCCCCGCAGAAAAAAAACGGCCCAAAACCGCCCGCGCTGGCCGCCTTGCGCAAGCTGTCTTCCTGGCGGCAACGCCACGTCTGGCTGGCCACGGCGTTCACGTTCGCGGGCCTCTTCTTTGAATTCATCGGACTGATTCTGAAATTCCTGCTGACCATCGCGCTGCTTTTCGTGCCCGGCGGCAGCCTGCTCAGCGAAATACTGGAGCGGCGGAAAAAGCCGCAGCAGGCCCGCGACGTGCCTTGGAGCGTCATTGTTTCCCTGTCAGCCATGCTCAGCCTGCTGCTGGGCATACTGTTTGACTGGCCAGGGGCGCTGGCCGGGCTTCTGATAGGTGCGCTGTGGCTGCTCTGGAGCTATCGTCACACCCGCTTCGTTCGGGCGCTGGGCGCGGCATGGCAGCAATGGCTGCGCCGTTTTTCCGATCCGCCCAATCCTGTTTAAAAGCCTGTCTTCAAATCCCCAGCTGACAGCAAAGCTGGATTGAGGTGAGGACTTTTGCCTGGCTAAGTCAAGCGAGAAAACTGGGCAAGGACTACAAGGTCACTGCCCTCTTCAACTGAAGCATTCGTGAAGATTGCCTGCACTCGGCGCATGGTCAGGCTTTGGGAAACAGGCTCTCAGTCGCCTTGCAGCAGCGGCGTGAGGCCGCCGCGCGCGTCTAGGGCCATCAGGTCGTCGCAGCCGCCTACGTGCGTGCCGCCGATGAAGATCTGCGGCACGGTGCGCCGGCCCGTGATTTCAGCCATTTCAGCGCGGCGCTGCGGAGCCAGGTCCACGCGGATTTCTTCCAGCTGCGTCACGCCGCGCTCGGCCAGCAGCTGCTTGGCGCGAATGCAGTAGGGGCAGGTGCCGGTGGTGTAGATCTTGACGTGTTGCATGAGGCGTTCTCTCGTGGGGCGGGTGGTTCCGGGAAGTGTTTTTCAGCTTTTCTCGACGGGCAGGCCTGCTTCGCGCCAGGCTTTCAGGCCGCCTGCGAGCGAAACGGCTTTTTCGTGGCCCAGTTTTTTGGCCACGGCCACGGCGGCGGCGGAGCGGCGGCCGCTGGCGCAGCACAGCACCAGGGGCAGGGTTTTGTTCTTCACGGCGGCGGGCAGCTTCTCGGCCAGCTCGGCCAGCGGCACGTGGCGCGCGTTGGCAATATGGCCTGTGGCGAATTCGGCAGCTTCGCGCACGTCAATGACGGCGGCCTTTTCACGGTTCATCAAATGCACCGCCTCGGCGGGTGTGACGGTGGCGGCGCCCGGCTGGCCCGACAGCGCCGGAACAAACAGCATGGCGCCGGAGACGAGCGCCACCAGTATCAGCAGCCAGTTGGCAAGAATGAAGTCCACTTTGTGTTCCTGTTCCGGGCGGCTCTGTGCAAAAAGGCCGCTTCCGGGCAAAAAAATGAAAGCCCGAAGGGGGCTGCGAGGGGCGGAGGAAAAGCGGGCGATTCTAAAATGCCGCCTTTTTTCTTTCAGCCCTTTCCCATTTCCTGCCGCCCAGCCGGCCATTGCAATGCACAAGCTCGTTCTGATACGCCACGGCGAATCCACCTGGAATCTCGAAAACCGCTTCACCGGCTGGACGGACGTGGATCTCACGCCCAAGGGCATCGAACAGGCCCGGCAAGCGGGCCGCCTGCTCAAGGAGGAAGGCTACGAGTTCGACCTGGCCTGCACCAGCGTGCTCAAGCGCGCCATCCACACCCTCTGGCACTGTCTGGACGCCATGGACCGCCAGTGGCTGCCTGTGATCAAGAGCTGGCGGCTCAACGAGCGCCACTACGGCGCCTTGCAGGGGCTGAACAAGGCTGACATGGCCCGCCAATACGGCGACGAACAGGTTCTGATCTGGCGCCGCAGCTACGACGTGCCCCCGCCCGCCATGCGCGAGGACGACCCGCACCGCGAAGGCGGCGATGCGCGCTACGCCGCCCTGCAGCCCGGCGAAGTGCCGCTGACCGAATGCCTGAAAGACACCGTGGCCCGCGTGCTGCCCTACTGGGAAGGCGAGCTGGCCCCGCGCATCCGCCAGGGCCAGCGCCTGCTGGTTTCAGCGCATGGCAATTCCATTCGCGCCCTCGTCAAACACCTGGATGGCATTTCGGACGCGGGCATTGTCGCCCTCAACATTCCCAACGGCATTCCCCTCGTCTATGAGCTGGATGACGATCTCAAACCCCTGAGCCACTATTACCTGGGCGACGCGCAGGCTGCCGAACAGGCCGCAGCCGCCGTCGCCAGCCAGGGCAAGGCCTGAGAACCTGCTGCGGGAACCCGTTTGCACGCCTTTTCCCCTTTCCCCACCTGAAAACCCGACACCCCCATGAGCCAGAAACTCAAAATCGCGGGCTGGCTGTGCGCGGGCGCGCTGGCTGGCGCGCTTGGCACGGCCTCGCTGCAATCTGCGGCCCGCAACAGCAACCTCGCCCCGCTGCCCCTGCACGAGCTGGAGCAATTCGCCGCCGTCTTCGGCATGATCAAAAGCGACTATGTCGAGCCGGTGGACGAGAAAAAACTCATCACCGACGCCATCGCCGGCATGGTCTCCAGCCTCGACCCGCACTCGCAGTACCTCGACAAAAAAACCTATCAGGAATTTCGCGAAGGCTCCAGCGGCCGCTTCGTCGGCCTGGGCATTGAAATCACGCAGGAAGACGGGCTGATCCGCATCGTCTCGCCCATAGAAGACAGCCCCGCCTACCGCGCCGGTCTGCTGCCGGGCGACCTCATCACCAAGATTGACGACACCGCCGTGCGCGGCCTCTCGCTGAGCGACGCCGTCAAGCGCATGCGCGGCGAGCCGAACACCAAAGTCACCCTCACCATCTTCCGCAAGGACGAAAACCGCACCTTCCCCGTCACCATCACCCGCGCCGAAATCCGCACGCAATCGGTCAAAACCAAAATGGTCGAGCCGGGCTACGCCTGGGTGCGCCTCTCGCAATTCCAGGAACGCACGGTGGAAGACTTCGTGCGCAAAGTCAGCGATCTGTACGAAAAAGACCCCCACATCAAGGGCCTGGTGCTCGATTTGCGCAACGACCCTGGCGGCCTGCTGGACGCGGCCGTAGCCATCTCCGCCGCCTTCCTGCCCAAAGACGTCACCGTGGTCACCACCAACGGCCAAATCGCCGAAAGCAAGGCCACCTTCCGTGCCTCGCCCAGCGACTACATGCGCCGCCCCGGCTCCGACCCGCTGGCCCGCCTGCCTGCCGCGCTCAAGAAAGTGCCGCTTGTCGTGCTCGTCAATGAAGGCTCGGCCTCCGCCAGCGAAATCGTCGCTGGCGCACTGCAAGACCACAAGCGCGCCACCATCATGGGCAGCCAAACCTTTGGCAAAGGCTCCGTGCAAACCGTGCGCCCGCTCGGCCCCGACACCGGCCTGAAAATCACCACTGCCCGCTACTACACGCCCAAAGGCACCTCCATCCAGGCGCGCGGCATCGTGCCCGACATCATGGTCGATGACACCGCAGAAGGCAGCCCCTACGCCTCGCTGCATGTGCGCGAAGCCGATCTGGAAAAACACCTCAGCGGCGCAGGCGAAGCGAAAAAAGACCCCGCCCTTGAAAAAGAGCTGGAAAAAGAGCGTGAAGAAGCCATCAAGCGCCTGGAAGCCGAATCCAAAAAACCCGCCAGTCAGCGCCGCCCGCCCGACTACGGCAGCGAAAAAGATTTCCCCTTGCAACAGGCCCTGGCCAAGCTCAAGGGGCAGCCCGTGAAAGTAAGCAAAACGCTGACCGAACGCAAAGTGGCCGCAGACCGCCAGGACGGCGCGGACAAGGCGGCCGAGCGAATTTCCAGCAAGCCCGCGCCCAAGCCGGCTGGCGACAAAACAGAGCAGCGGCAAGACAAAACGCCGCAAAAAGATAAATCGCAAGACAAATAAAAAAGGGCCGTGAAGGCCCTTTTTTATTGCGCGAGACATTTTTTGCTGCCCTGCGTTTTATAAATGTCCCATGCCCGCCATGAGGCGGCTCATGCGCCCCTGAATCATCAAGATGCTTGATGACCTTTTATGCGGCGCTGTAATCCCGCGTGCTCAATTCACTTTTGTTGCAGGCCGGGATCTTCAGAACCTGTTCAGAGTCCGGCCATGAGGGCGAAAGAACGGATGAACTTTGGGCGGCAGGCACCAGCCACAGACGGGCATCAGACAGAGCTATTTTTTGCTCCTCTATCAATAGCATGATGTCCTAGTGAAAACTGCGCAGGGCCGTTTTTTTGGCCGCTCAAATTTGCTCTCTTCTTTGAGGTGTTCTGCTCCCTGAAGCCTATTGATGGCTTGACCGCAAGGAGACGTAGAACCAAGCAGGGCTCCAGCCCGTTTTCCCTTGTTCGACGTCTCCAAGGAACAAAGCGCCCAAGCGGAGCTAAAAACAACCTGCGTAGCGCAAGAGAAAAAAGGCTGTAACCGCATCTTGAATGCATAGTTGATGTCTTGGTGGAAATGGCGCAGAACAGGTTTTATTCAATTGGGTTAGATCCTGTTTTTGAGGCTGTCAGGGTTGCTGCGGGCACCGCAGCACCCATGATCTGGCTTGGTTGAAGGACTTGGAAAAACACGCGCCGCGTTGCATGGCGATATTGGGGAAAACCTGATGCTGGTGATGTGCGCCAGCCGCTACAGTCGCGCCCGCCGTGAAAACAGCGGCGCGCGGAAATTCAGGGGGAAATTTGCCACTTTCGGCGGCATGTCCCGCTGGCCCGCGCAGAACGCATATCCACACAAACAAAGGAGACATACATGCCAATGCAGCGTGAATACGGCCAGGAACACCCTTTCTGGCCCTTGGGACCATTCAAATTGAGGCTGCCTTTCATTCATTACCGGTGGGAATTTCCGGAAATGATTCAGGCTTTTCTGATGTTCGTGGTCAGCCTGGGCATGATTCCCTTGCTTCAGCAATATCTGGGGCTGCCGTACGAAGCTGCGCTGGCGGGCGTGGTGATTTGCGGCATTGGCTTCATGCTGCCCGCGCTGATGGGCGTGCCGCTGGTGCCGGGCTGGATTACGCCGGCCATTCCGGTGGTGCTGCTGTATTTGCAGAATTTCGAGCCGGGGCCGGAAGCCGTCAAGGCAATGGTGGCGCTGCAAATCGAGGTTTGCGTCATTTTCCTGGTGCTTGGCATCACGGGCCTGGGCGACAAGCTGGTCACGCTGATTCCCAATTCGCTCAAATGCGGCATCATCATCGGCGCGGGCATTGCCGCCATGATGGGGGAGCTGAAAGCGGGCGGCCGTGTTTCGAACGCGCCCTTTTCCATTTTGATGGGCGCGATGATCGCCGCCTATATTCTTTTTTCGCTCTCATTCAAAAGCGTGGTGCTGCGCAGCCGGGCAGCCAAAATCATTTCCAATTTCGGCATGGTGCCCGGCATTGTGGTTGCCATGCTGATTGGCTGGGTGATAGGCGAATTTCCGCTGCCCGATATTCAATGGGGTATTACCAAACCCGATTTCGGTTTGCTGTTCAGCCATTTGGCCTTTAACGTGGGCTGGCCTGACTGGAACATGTTTCTGCTGGCTGCGCCCACGGCGGTGATTGCCTACGTGATTGCCTTTGGCGATATTCTGGTGGGCTTTACGCTTGTCAAGCGCGCCGATCACCAGCGCCCCGATGAAGTGATCGAAAACAACGTGACTCGCGCGCACCTGGTCACGGCCATTCGCAATGCGCTGCATGCCGTGCTGGCCCCTTGGCCCGGCCTGGCCGGACCGCTGTGGACGCCCGTGCAGGCTGTCATTGCCGAACGCTACGCGCTGGGCCGCAAGTCCATGGATACCCTCTACGGCGGGCAGGGCGTATTCTGGATTTCGGGCTTTCTGGCGCTGTTTGTGCTGCCGCTGGTCTCGATGTTCAAACCCGTGCTGCCGTTGGCGCTGTCGCTGTCGCTGATTCTCACGGCCTATATCTGCATCATGGTGGGCATGGAAGAGCTGAAAGACTCCGCCGAACGCGGTGTGGCAGGCATTGTGGCCGTCACGCTGGCCATGCCCGATACCAAAGCCACCATTTACGCCATCGTGGCCGGGCTGGTGCTGTATTTCCTGATTGAGCGTCAGAATGCCGCCAGCCGCAAGAAGGGCGAGCTGTCCATGATTTTGGACACCACCGAAGCCATTGAGGCCGCCGACGAAAAAGGCGTGGTCAGCCCGGCACAAAAGTGATAACGCCATTTGCCGCCCTGTCCGCACAAAACGCGCCAGGATCAGCGCAAAGCCAATAAAGCTGCGCGGCGGTTATTCAAGGTAATAATAAAAAGGGCCTTCCCGGCCCTTTTTGTTTGCCAGCCAATACGCCCTGCGTGAGCGCGCCAAGGCCATGCGAAAAGAAATGGACGAAACCGGAGCGCAGTAACAAAGCCGCCCGCGCGCAGCCGCTTTCTGGCGCAGCGCGGCTTTGTTTATATCCAGCCCCTGGAATAATGAGATGCTGCATCAAATATACGAATTCAAAGATGCAGAATTACAAAGCGGAAACAGGCCCAATGCCCGCTGAGTGAAAAATCAATCTTGGCTGATTTTTCCACCCAAGCGTCAAATCCAAAAAAAGCGTACGTTTACAGGCGTGCATGCGCCAAATCATAATAAACAACGCGAAATCCATAAACAGATGATGCTCCAGCGTCACGACAGCCGCCGCCCGCCTGTTTGAAGTTGGTCCGTAAGAGCTAAAAGCGCGGACTCGGGCGGTTTATGACGTTGCAAATGCTTTGTCAGGCAGCACTGCCTGTTCGCGGCTTACGCCTTGCAGTCGCTCCAATCCGCTCTTTTCCCCTCATGGCCAAACTCTGGACCGTCTCCCATAAAAAGGAGCAAATTTGAGGGGCAATAAAACACTGTTTCGCGCATTATCAATAGCTGGATATTGCGCAGATTCGTATTTTTGCCCCTTTATATTTGCTCCTGTTTTTGAGGCGTCCTGGCAGGCTCTTGCCCACCGCCGGGTTCCTGCCGGATGGCGGCTTGGCCGCTGGCCGCCAGCACGCGGCGGCCAGCAGGCACGGTGTCGGCTGCGCTATCGGCAGATGCGGCTGGCGCGGCTGGTTCAGCGGCGGATGGGGCCAATGGCTCCAACTGCGTCAGCGCCGCCAGAGCCGCCTGGGCCTGCCGCCAGTGCCGCTGCCGGGCGGGGCCAGTCTCGCAGGCGGCGGCCATCAAGTGCGCCTGCGCTTGCAAGGCCCAATCCTGCGCGCCAGCGGCGGCCAGTGCGGCGGCGGCGGCTTGCCGGGCTTGCGCCGTGCGGCCAGCCAGACGGTGCGCCCAGGCTTCGGCCAGGCAGGCTTCGGGCGGGCGGGCAGGCGCGCGCCGCCCGAATCTGGCAAACCGGGCCAGCGCAGCGGCAGGCCGCCATGCCTTGCGCAGCGCCAGGCGGCCCGCGTGCAGCAGCAGCGCCGCCGCCAGCAGCAACAGCAGCGCCAGGTTGGCAGATACGTCCACCCGCCAGGGCGGCCAAAACAGCGTGACCGTGCCCCGGTTGCCGCCCATGAGCAGCGCCAGCGCCACGGCGCAGGCGAACAGGCCCAGAAACCACAGCACGGCGCGCATGAGGGCGTTGTTCACTTCAGAACTCTCCGGTGCGGGCGTCTTCATGGGCGGCCGGGCGCGTGTGGGGCTGGCCTTGCGTGTCAGGCGTGGCGTTGGCTTTGGCGCTGCCGTTTGCGTCGGTATCTGCCGCATTGGCGGCGCTGATGGCCTCGGAGCTGGCGCTGGCTGCGTCAGCCAGCGCCGCCAGCGTGGCGCTGGCGCTGGGCATGGGCGCGCCTTGCAGGGCTGCCTGCGCTTGCCGCAGGCGCGCCAGCGCGTCGCGCGTGGCCTGCGCCTGCGGCGCGAATAGCTCGCCCAGCATCTGTTCGGCGCGGGCCAGGTCGGCCTGCGCGGCATCGCGCCGCCCGGCCAGCAAGGCCAGGCGCGCGCCTTGCAGGCGCAGCTTCACGTGCTGGCGCACGAAAAACACTTGCTGCGGCGTCATCATGCTGGCGTCGGGCCGGTCGATGCGGCTCACGCGCACCAGCCGCCCGGCGCCAGACCAGGCTTCGCGCCACGCGCGCTGCCACCACGGGGCGGGGGCGGCTTCTGGCGGCGGCTCCTGCGCATCAGAGGCGTCCGCCGCGTCATTGGCGGCGGGAATGGCATCTACCTGCCCCCACAGTGCATCCAGTTGCGCCAGCAGGCTGGCGATGTCGGGCACGTCTGCCGACTGCGCGCGCTCCAGGTCTTGCCGCGCGGCGCGAGCGGCGGCGGCCAGGCGTGGATTGGCGGCCTGGCTGATGCGCTCTTGCACCAGATGCAGCGCCGTTTGCAGGGGCGTTACGTCGCCTGAGAGGCGGGCCTGGATTTGCGCGGCCTCCAGCATGGCGGCCAGGTCGGTCACCAGGCTGTCATCGCGGGCGCGCACGGCGGTTTGCAGCAGCTCGTCTGTCTGCCGCTGCCAGGACAGCAGCTCGTCCAGGCTGCCTTCGGCGACTGCCAGCCGGGCCTTGGCGGTTTGCGCCATGCCCTGGGCCTGCCGGGCCTGCGCCTGCGCCTCGTCCGCCTTGGCGCCGCTGGCGGCGCTTTGACGGGCCAGCTGCTCTTGCGTGTGCGCCAGCTTTTGCCATAGCAGCGCGCTGGATGTGAGCGCCAGCACGGCCACCGCCCACAGCAGCATTTGCTGAACGCCTGCCAGGCGCGGCGCGGGCGCGGCAAGAGATGAAACAGGCGCAGGAGCGGGGGCGGTCATGCCCAAATTGTAGGAAACGGTTGCAGTTTTGCCAGCTTCCCGGATGGAGCGGCGCCGCCGCTGGTCATGCCCGCTTTCAGGTTTGCGGCGGCCACGGCCTTGGGGCGCGCCCATGGCCCGCTGGCGCTCATGGCACTGCTCATGGGCAGGATGGCGCTGTCTGTTTGCATCAGAAACAGGAGCAAATTCAAGGGGTATGAAATGCCATCTCGCGCAGTTTCTACTAGGACATTATGCTATTGATACAGGAGCGGATAAATCGGCGCATTCATATCCTGCGCATGGGTTGCCTGCGTCTTTTCCGCTCGGGGCGTTTTTTCCAGCCTGTGGGCGGGCATGAGCGGGAACGGGGCATGAGAGCCTTGCGCGGCCCTGTTCGCAGGCGGTGGGTCGCTGGAAGGGCGAACCCGGACGGTTTGCGGCCTTGCAAATCTTCGCGGGGCCGGAAGCGGGCGCGGGCCTGCCTGGCGCGCTACGCGGCTGGCCAGCCCTGGAGGTGTTGCTGCACCAGGGACACGAGGGCGCGGATCCAGTCCGGGTCGTCATTGAGCGCCGGGATGTAGTGGAATTCGCGTCCGCCCGCGTGCAGGAAAGTGTCGCGTGCGTCTTCGGCGATTTCTTCCAGGGTTTCCAGGCAGTCGCTCACGAAGCCGGGGCAGGCCACGTCCACACGGCCTGTGCCAGCTTGGCCCAGGCGCGCCAGCGTGGGCGCCGTGTAGGGCTGCAGCCATTTGGCGCGGCCAAAGCGGGACTGGAAGGTGGTTACGTATTGCCCTTCGCGCAGCCCCAGCGCCTGCGCCAGCAGCCGCGCGGTTTCATGGCACTGCTGCGGGTAGGGGTCGCCCAGGTCGGCCATGCGCTGCGGCAGGCCGTGAAAGCTGAGTAACAGCACATCAGGCCGCCCATGCGCCTGCCAGTGCTGGCGGATGCGCCCGGCCAGCGCCGCCACATAGCCCGCATGGGCGTGAAAGGCCCCGGCCAGCCGCAGCTCGGGCAGGCTGCGCACGGTGCGGCCCCAGGCGAATACGGCGTCATGCACGCTGGCCGTGGTGGTGGCTGAATATTGCGGGTACAGCGGCAGCACCAGTATGCGTGCGCAGCCCTGCGCCTTGAGCGCGTCCAGCTCCTGCGCAATGGCGGGCTGCCCGTAGCACATGGCATGACGCACGGCTACGCGCAAATCTGCTTCGTGCAGGTAGCCGCGCAGCAGACTGGCCTGCTTTTTTGACCAGGCCAGCAAAGGCGAGCCTTGCTCAGTCCAGACAGTGCGGTACTTGGCCGCAGAGCGCGCCGGGCGCGTGCGCAGCACCCAGCCATGCAGCACGGGCAGCCACAGCGCGCGCGGCGCTTCCACGATGCGCGGGTCGCCCAGGAACTGCGCCAGATACCGCCGCACAGCCGGCGTTGTGGGCGCTTCAGGCGTGCCCAGGTTGCACAGCAGAACGCCCGTGCCGGAAGGCGCGGGGGCGTCGGCGGGAGCGGGTTCGGGGCGGTAGCGCATGAGCTGGAAGGAGCGTGCGGATCAGGGATCAGAAAAGCGGGCAGCGGCAGCGCGGAAATGCAAGGAGCTTGCGGAAGCGGAAAAGGCGCGCCTTCGGGGTGGGTTTCTGGACGGGGGCCGGGCCTGCTTCGCAAGCGTTCAATCGGCCTCAAGCCCCCGTGAAATCAGCGCGGGCAGCTATTGTTCTGATAGTGAATGCGTCATTGGACCGCCTGCTGCCGGAGGGCCTGGAGGGCCGGGCCGCTGCAAAAAGCGTTCATCTGTTGCGGGGCGGCCTGGCGGGTGAGCCTGGCTTGCTCCGTGGCGCGGGCCATCAGCTCGGCGTAGCGGCCGCTGTTTTCGTATTGGGCGTAGGCTTGCCGCCTGTTTTGCCGCCATTTCTGATACAGGGGCATGCCCTGCTCGTTGAAGTCTGGCAGGTGCTTGCAGCTTTCAACAAGGGAGTCAGTGGCCACGAGGCGCAGGATGGCTTCGTCAGCGCTGGCATCGCCCGCCGCAGGGCCGCCGCCGGCTTGCGCGGCAGCGCCTTTGCCAGGCTGCTGGGCGGCAGACGGCGGCGCGGCTGGCGAGCGCGGGCTTGCCACGGCGCTTTGCCGGGCGCTGGCAGGGCAGGGCTGCTCCTGATAGCTCACTTTGCCTGCGGCGTCCGTGCATTTGTTGATGGCCCAGGCCCCGCCAGGGGCCAGGCAGGCCAGCGTCAGAAGAAAGAAAGCAGTGGTTTTCATAGGGCGTCCAGAACCTGTTCAAGGTTTGGCTGTGAAAGGGCAAAAGTGCGGATCGGGATGGGCGGCAAGACGCAGACCGCAGATGGCGCAGATGGGCTTTGCGGCTACTTGCTGCCCATCGAAGATTTGCGACGCCTGCAAACGCCCGGGGCCGCGTTTTTTGCATCCACGGGCAGACTTTGAGCGGGTTCTCAGGCGCGCTTTTCGACGACGCTGTCAATCAGGCCGTAATCCTTGGCTTCGGGCGCGGTCATGTAGTAGTCGCGCTCGGTGTCGTGCACGACTTTTTCATAGGGCTGGCCGGTGCGCTCGGCCAGGATGCGGTTCATCTGTTCCTTGGTGCGCAGCAGATCGCGCGCCTGGATTTCGATGTCGGTGGCCTGGCCGCGCGCGCCGCCGAGCACCTGGTGAATCATGATTTTGCTGTTGGGCAGGCTGTAGCGTTTGCCCTTGGCGCCTGCGGCCAGAAGAAACGCGCCCATGCTGGCGGCAAAGCCCAGGCACATGGTGGAAACATCAGGCTTGATGAACTGCATGGTGTCGTAAATGGACAGGCCCGCCGTGACGCTGCCGCCGGGGGAGTTGATGTAGAAGGAAATGTCCTTGTCGGGGTTTTCGCTTTCGAGAAACAGCAGCTGGGCCACGACGAGATTGGCGCTCTGGTCATTGACTTCGCCCACAAGGAAGATGACGCGCTCTTTGAGCAGGCGCGAATAGATGTCAAAGGAGCGCTCGCCCCGGCCCGATTGCTCGATGACCATGGGGATAAGGCCGAGATTGCTGGCAGGTTCCTGGATGTGCATGCGTGTTCTCCTCAAGAAGTGACCGGCGGAAAAATGGGGCTTGGCCTGTGCGGCTCAAGCCCCCTTGGGTGCGAATGGGCTGCGCCTGTGTGTTCGGGTCAGGCGGCGGCTGGCGCAGCGGCAGCGCTCATCAGCTCATCAAAGCTGAGGGTTTTTTCGGTGACTTTGGCATGGCTGAAGACGTAGTCCGCCACGTTGGCTTCCAGCACCATGGCTTCAACATTGGACAGGCGGTTGGCGTCCTGGAAGTACCAGCGCTCCACTTCAGCGGGGCGCTCATAGCTGGCCGCCAGTTCCTTGACCTGCGTCTTGATTTGCTCTGGCGTGGCCTGAAGCTTGTGGGCATTGACCAGCTCGGCCAGCACCAGGCCCAGACGTACGCGGCGCTCGGCATTGGAGCGGAAAAGGTCTTCCGGCAGATCAACCTTGTCGGCATCCTTGATGCCACGGGCTTTCAGGTCGGCGCGGGCGTTTTCGCTCATGCGGGCCACTTCGGCCTGCACGCTGGCCTTGGGCACGTCAAATTCGGTTTTGGCCGTGACCGCATCCAGCGCGGCTTGCTTGTTGCGGGCGGCCACGCGGAATTTGACTTCGCGCTCCAGGTTCTTGCGCACATCGGCGCGCAAGCCCTCAATGGTGGGGTCGGCCACGCCCAGGGATTTGATGAAGGCTTCATTCAGCTCGGGCAAATGGGCGGCTTCAATGTTCTTGAGCGTGACGAGAAAGTCAGCCGTTTTGCCCGCCACTTCCTTGCCGTGATAGTTTTCAGGGAAAGAGAGCGGGAAAGTCTTGCTTTCTCCCGTTTTCATGCCGCGCACGGCATCTTCAAACTCTTTAAGCATCTGGCCTTCGCCAAGGATGAAGACGAAGTCATCGGCCTTGCCGCCTTCAAACGGCTCGCCGTCGAGCTTGCCGGAAAAATCGATGGTGACGCGGTCGCCTTCTTCAGCAGGGCTGCCTTTGGCGCGCTGCGCGAATGTGCAGCGCTGCTTGCGAAGAATGTCGATGGTGCGGTCAATGGCGTCTTCGCTGACCTCGGCAGACAGTTTCTCGACCTCAACGGCGGACAAATCGCCCAAGTTGATTTCGGGAAAAACCTCGAACACGGCATCGAAAACCAGCTGGCCTTCAGGCGCGTCGCTTTTTTCAGTGATGGTGGGCTGGCCCGCCACGCGCAGCTTGGCATCAGCGGCTTCCTTGAAAAAAGCCTCGCCAACCTTGTCATTGACCACTTCGTACTGCACGGAATAGCCATAGCGCTGGGCAACGATGTTCAGCGGGACTTTGCCAGGGCGGAAGCCATCCATGCGCACCGTGCGGGCGAGTTTGCGCAAGCGGGCTTCGACTTCGCTGCGGATGGAGTCCGCAGGCAAGGTGAGCGTCATTTTGCGCTCCAGCTTTTCAAGGGTTTCGATGTTGGCAGCCATATTTGTTCCGGGTTGCAAAGGTGATTTGGCAGGATGCGCGCTCAGGAAAGCGCCATTCCGAAAGAGCGGGCCAGAAAGGAGTTCCGGGCGCAAGGAAAACCGGGCATTTTAGCTTGCGCTGCCCGCATCAAGGCCCGGGTCTTCAGGGGAAGCCAGACGGAAGCTTTCATTGGCCCATGCGCCCAGATCATGCAGTTTGCACCGTTCGCTACAGAAGGGGCGAAAGCGGTTTTCAGGCGCGTACAAGCTAGGGCGGCCGCAAGAGGGACACTTGACGTGGCGCGGGGCAGGCGGCTGGGCTTCAGTCATGAGCAAAGCGCCAGCTCGAAGGCCACATCATCAGCCACGGGTGCGCTTTTGTTCCCGGCTAGCTGCTGCATGAACTGTATGGATATCAGCAGCCGGTTGCCGCTGATTTTGGGAACAACATTCATTTTTTTGGGAAGAGATAGCCGTATGAGCTGCACCTGGCGGCCCTGAGGCAGCGCATGCTGGAACTGGCCTTGCTGCGCTTGCGCCATTTGCGGCGTGCCAGAGTCGCGCAACATATGCAAAAGAAGTGTCAGAGCATTGGCCAGCGGCTGCAAGTGTGAAGTCCAGCGGCTCAGATCAGCCAGGCGGGCGTCAGCGTGGCCTTCTTGCCAAGCGTGATATGCAGGCAAGTCAAAGGAGCAGGTGCCGCCCGGTATGAAAATGCGGCTGCGAACACTCATCAGCCAGTCATCTTCCGTCAGTTGGCTGCAGGGCTTGCCGTGCTGGCGCTTGAGAGTGGAAAAAGCGTTTTCCACATAACCGGCAAAGGCTTCCAGCGCCTCTTGGGCGATGGCCGGGTTGCCGCGTTGGGCGGACAGATAGGCTTTGTGGTTTTCCAGATCTTTCAGCACATCAGTCTTGATGTCGATCCGGCCGGCCATGTCCATGATTTCAAACAAGGTGACCAGCGCAAAATGGTGATCCAAGGCAGCCGTATGGGCTAGCAAACTGCTCAGGCGATGAAGAAGGTGCTCCAGTCGCAAGTAAGTGCGGATGCGCTCGTTAAAGGGGTATTCGTACAGGATCACGCGAAAGCGGGCACGGGCTGGCAAAGGGGCGCATCATAGTCCGAAGCGGGGAAGAAGTGCTTCAAGCTGCTTCTCCAACGCTTGCAGCGTTGTGCCAGCATCATTGGTAATCACAAAGTTGGCCATAGCTAGCCGCTGCGCCCGGCTGGCTTGCGCAGACAGAATGTGCATCACTTCTTCGCGGGAAAGTTGGCTACGGGCCACGACGCGGGTAATTTGCACTTCTTCCGGACAATCAACGATCAGCAGCGCGTCAATGCGAGATTGCCAGCGCGCGAAATTCTCAATCAGCAGCGGAACATCAAACACAACGCAGCGCACGCTGCGCATGGCTGCCTCACGTGTCTGCTCTTCCAGTGCCTGTTCAACCAGCGGGTGAAGGATGGTTTCCAGGCGCTGCCTTGCAGCCGGATCAGCAAAAATCATTTGCCGCATTGCGCTACGGTTCAGCGCGCCATCCGGGCCAATGACATGAGTTCCAAATTGAGCGGCAATAGCTGGAAGCGCTGCGCCATGAGAGGCGGTTAACGCACGTGAAATGGCATCGGCGTCAATGACGGCTGCGCCACGTGCGGCAAGCATCTGCGCGACAGTGGTTTTGCCGCTGCCTATGCCGCCAGTCAATCCCAACCGAAACACGGGAAGATTGGATAAAGAGCTTCAGGCGCCCAGCCCGATGGCGCGCAAAATGCTGGCGGGGCTGAAAATCATGGCGGTCAACCCAGCCAGCGCCAGAAAAGGCCCAAAGGGCACATAATGCCCTTCTCTAAGATTATTGCAGAACTTCATGCCAATTCCAGCAAGCGCGCCAATGACAGAAGCCATCAGAATAATCGGTATCAATGCATTCCAGCCAAACCAAGCCCCCAAAGCTGCGAAAAGCTTGAAATCGCCATAACCCATGCCCTCTTTTCCCGTAAGCAACCTGAATGCCCAATAAATGGACCACAAAAAGAGGTAACCCGCCATCGCCCCAATTACGGAATGGGATAGCGGAACAGCTGTCAAATGAAGCAACGATGCCAGTAAACCGCCCCAAACCAGAGGCAGGGTCAAATCGTCAGGTAATAGTGTCGTGTCCCAATCAATCATGGTCATGACGATCAGAAAGGCAGAAAACGCCGCCCATGCCACGCCAGAAGCTGTCAGGCCCCATTGCCAGCCGCACCATGCAAATAGAAGCCCTGTCGCCAGTTCGATGGCGGGATAGCGCCATGAGATACTCGCATTGCAGCCAGAGCATCTGCCGCGCAGGAATACCCAGCTGAATATTGGGATATTCTCGAACCAGCGAATTTTATGCCCACAGCTTTGGCATCGTGAAGACGGCATCATGAGATTGAATCTCGGCAAATCTTCAACCGCCTGCATGATATGCCGTCCAACCGCTTCCATATTTTCAGGGGCAGTAGTCCGTGAACCGAAACTTAGCGCCCATAGGGTCTTCTCATCTGCGGTAGTGCCGGAAATATTCGATCCTGCTTCATGAAGCCAGGATCGATACATCATTTGAGGCAGACGATAAATAACGACATTGAGAAAGCTGCCAACCAGAAGTCCAAAAATCAGATAGATTATTGCATCTATAGTATTTTCGTGCATATCTCAGACAACAGAACCCAGCTTGAAGATCGGCAAATACATTGAGACAACAATGCCGCCAATAATGGTTCCAAGGAAAACAATAATGATAGGCTCCATCAGGCTTGACAGTCCGGCAACCATCTCATCAACTTCGGCTTCGTAGAAGTCGGCCGCTTTGCCAAGCATATGGTCAATGGAGCCCGATTCTTCGCCAATGGCAGTCATTTGTATAACCATGCTCGGGAATACATTTGCATTGGACATGGCATTTGTCAGGCTGGTGCCAGTCGAAACTTCCTGTTGGATTTTTTGAGTTGCCGACTTATAAATATAGTTACCTGCCGCGCCGCCAACTGAATCCAAGGATTCAACAAGAGGAACGCCAGCAGCAAACATGGTCGAGAGGGTCCGCGTCCAGCGCGCAATCACTGACTTTTCAATCAGATTGCCAAAAATTGGTATTTGTAAAAGCAGCCGATCCATGAACATCTGCATTTTCTCATTTCTCTTCCATGACTGCAGGAAAAAATACACCCCACCAAATATTCCGATAAATATGATATACCAGTATTTTACGAAAAATTCGCTCATGGCGATCACAAAAAGCGTTGGCGCTGGCAAATCTGCGCCAAAATTTTCGAAGACGCTCTTGAATGCCGGGATGACAAAGATCATGATCAAGGCAACGACCACGAATGCCACGACAATAACGGCAACCGGATACATCAATGCTGATTTGATTTTTGATTTAATGGCTTCCGTCTTTTCCATGTAAATGGCAAGACGATCCAGAAGATCTTCCAAAATACCCGCCGCTTCCCCGGCCTCTACCAAATTGCAGTAGAGGGTATTGAAATAGAGTGGATGTTTCCGAAAGGCCGATGACAAAGAAGAGCCTGATTCCACATCGGTGCGAATGTCATTGAGCAGCTTGGCAACGCTGGGGTTGGTACTGCCCCGACCAACAATGTCAAAGGATTGCAGCAACGGCACGCCCGCCTTCATCATGGTGGCGAGCTGTCGGGTGAATATGGCTATGTCTTTGGGCGCGATCTTTTTGCCAGACCGCATCCGGCGCTTGCGCACTTTTGTTACTAAAATGCCTTGCCTGCGCAAGGTAGCTTGGACCTGATGCTCGCCGGCGGCTCGCAACTCGCCCCGAACAATTTTGCCGTTGCGATCTTTACCTTCCCATTCAAAGATAACTTCTTTGACGGATTTCATGTTTGGGCGTGAGGCTGCTGTTGCCATATTCAGTGCGCTCCCTTGGGATCTTTGAAAGGGTTTATTCGTTAGTAACGGCCAAGACTTCTTCAAGCGAAGTGACGCCTATTTTTACTTTGTGCAGACCAGACTCACGCAATGAACGGACTCCCTCAGAGCGAGCCTGGTCTGATATCTCCAGGGCGCTCCCATCAGCGAGAATAATGCGCTGCATCTCTTCTGAAATAGGCATGACTTGATAGATGCCGACCCGGCCTTTATAACCGTTGTTGCATGCGTCGCATCCGACAGGTCTGTAGGGTGTCCAGCTTCCATCCAGATCTTTTTCTGTAAACCCGGCCTCTAAGAGAGCTTCATTGGGTATATCAGTGGGCTCCTTGCATTTTGGGCAGAGTCGCCGCGCCAAGCGTTGGGCTGTGATAAGAATGACGCTGGATGCGATGTTAAATGGGGCGATCCCCATATTTCGCATGCGCGTTAACGTCGTCGGAGCATCGTTGGTATGCAGTGTGGATAATACTAAATGCCCTGTCTGGGCCGCCTTGATGGCAATGTCAGCTGTTTCCAGATCACGAATTTCACCTACCATGATGATATCCGGATCCTGACGGAGAAAGGCCCTGAGGGCGACAGCAAAAGTCAGGCCAGCCTTGTCATTCATATTGACCTGGTTGATGCCAGGCAAGTTGATTTCAGCCGGATCCTCTGCAGTGGATATATTGACTCCTGGCTTGTTTAACAAGTTGAGACAAGTATAGAGCGAAACAGTTTTGCCAGAGCCAGTGGGGCCGGTAACGAGAATCATGCCATAGGGGCGCTCAATGGCCGTCATCAAACGCTCTTTTTCAATTGGTTCGTAGCCGAGGGCATCAATTCCCAACTTGGCGCTGCTCGGGTCCAGAATACGGATCACGATTTTTTCGCCAAACAGGGTGGGCAAGGTGCTGACGCGGAAATCAATCACGCGATCAGGCCCCAGTTTGAGCTTCATGCGGCCATCTTGCGGCACGCGTTTTTCGGAAATATCAAGACGTGAAATAACCTTGATGCGAGATGCCAGTTTTTCTTTGATGCCGGGTGGAGGACTGGCAATTTCGCGCAATTCGCCATCAATGCGAAAACGCACCCGGTACATGAATTCGTAGGGTTCAAAATGCAAGTCAGAGGCGCGCATACTGACGGCGTCTACCAGCATTTTTTGCAGGAAGCGAACGATAGGAGTGTCTTCGCTGTCATCTTGTTCAGCATCTTCTTCGGCTTCATTGGGGCTGGCGGCATCTTCGCCAAATTCGAAGTCGTCGGCGCTGATGCCGTCCATTCCATCGCCTGTGCCGCGCGTGGCTGTCTCGATCAGATGGGAAAGTTTGTCATATTCGGCAATGACCCATTCCACACCCATCTGGGTGGCGAACTTGACTTTTTCTGCAGCTTCGTTATCCGTGGGATCAGCTGTTGCGATGATGAGCCGGTTGCCTCTCTTGCTTAGAGGCAGGATGCGGTATTTGACGATCAGCTTGCGATCGATCAGATCCTGTGGGAGGCGGTTGGGGTCAATGGCCGCGGCGTCAATGAGCGGCGCCGCGAATGCAGCGGAGATGGTGTGCGCCAGGTCGAAGGCGGAAACAGCGCCGGAGCCTGTTAGCTCCGCAATGAAATTTTTGTTGGACTGCTGCGCCTTCTTGTAGAGGTCTTCAGCGGCTTGCTGGCCGAGCTTGCCAGTCATGACCAGCGTGTGCGCCAAGCCGGGCAGAGGCGCTGCTTGTGCGGGGGATTCAACGGTTGCCATCGGTGACCAAAGATTTGCAGACTAAAGTTATCTGTCAATCATCGTCGAATGGTGAGTTTTTGTAAATCAAAAAGACGGCGCAATGTGTGAATGAATCGACACAATACGCGTTTTCCTATGGGGGAGTGTTGTTTTCCAGCAGGTTGCTGTCTGAACCAGCTGGTCGGGGTGAGAGGATTCGAACCTCCGGCCTCTACGTCCCGAACGTAGCGCTCTACCAGGCTAAGCTACACCCCGTATGCGGGCGGGAAGGCTGAAGGAGATTTCAGGTCCGCCGTTGCAAAAGTTGAGTCGCCAATTCTATCATTGACTGACTATGAGGATTGGCGGGCAGCAAGGCAGCTGCGCGAATGGCGCTTTCAGCCTGGCGGGCGGCTACTTCGCGCGCGCCTTGCAGCGCGCCGCTTTGGCGCACGATGGAGATGATGGCTTCCATGTCTTGCGCACTGCCTTCTTCCACGGCGCGGCGCACAACAGCCGCTTCTTCGGCGCGGCTGCGCTGCATGGCGATGATGAGCGGCAGCGTTGCTTTCCCTTCGCGCAGGTCGTCGCCCAGGTTCTTGCCCATCTCATGGCTGTCACCGTCATAGTCGAGTACGTCGTCAATGATTTGGAAGGCGGTGCCCAGGGATCGGCCGTACTCGACGCAGGCGGCTTCCATGGCGGCGCCGCTGTCGGCGAGCACGGCGCCCAGGTGGGCGCTGGCTTCAAACAGTTTGGCGGTTTTGGAACGAATAACGTGCAGATAGGCCGCTTCATCGAGCGTG
Organism: Ottowia cancrivicina; assembly: GCF_029813755.1. Classification (NCBI taxonomy): domain Bacteria; kingdom Pseudomonadati; phylum Pseudomonadota; class Betaproteobacteria; order Burkholderiales; family Comamonadaceae; genus Ottowia; species Ottowia cancrivicina. Next base: position 128,942 of record NZ_JARVII010000003.1, read on the forward strand.
GCGTTATGAATGTTCATGAGCTGAAGCACTTCGCCTTCGGCGATGACGTTGGTGGCATCGGCCAGGATTTGCATCACGCGCATGTTGTTGCTGTCCACCATCATCTGGAAGGCGCGCGAGTAGAGAAAGTCGCCGACCAGCACGCTGGCCGGGTTGCCAAAAACCTCGTTGGCCGTGCTGCGGCCGCGCCGCAGGGTGGATTCATCGACCACGTCGTCATGCAGCAGGGTGGCCGTATGGATGAATTCGACCACGGCGGCCAGATTGAAGCGTTGCTCCCCCTTGTAGCCCAGGGCGCCGCAGGCCAGCAGCAGCAGAACCGGGCGCAAGCGTTTGCCGCCGGAAGAGATGATGTAGCGCGCCACTTCGCCAACCAGTGGCACGCCGGAGTCCAGCCGCTGCGCAATAGTGGCGTCAACCTGGCGCAGGTCATCGGCGACGAGAGCGAGAATTTTCTGGATGGATGAGGATACGGGCACAGTTGAAAACCGCTTGCAGAAAAATAGGGAAAATTATAGCCAGCGCGAAGTAATTATTTCTTGTCGCAGGCGGCGCTGAATTTGCGGGGCCAGATAATCTCGTCGCCAGCATTTTTGACCACGGTTTGGCCGCAAACCCTGTCTTGCCGGACAATCCATTGGCCGCGCGCGTCAATGAATCCGGGTAATTCCGTTTTGCTCTGAATGACTTTGGCCCACGGGCGGTTTTCAAATGGAGAAACTTCCGTGAATTGCGCGGCAATGGCCCAGTCGCCGCGTTCATTCAAATAGCCGGCCAGCCCATTTTGTTTGGCTCCAGCCAGGCCGTTGGCTTCAAAATCGTCCGCTTCATCAAAGTGAACCGGAATAACCCAGCGGCCAAAGGCATTCACATAGCCCCATTTCCCGTTTTGCTGGGCGCGCGCCAGTCCGTTGGCTGCGAAGGGGCGGGCTTGTTCAAACTGTGCAGGCACGGCCCAGTTGCCCCGTTGGTCAAGAAAACCATGTTTGCCGCCCTGGCTGGCAGGAGCCAGTCCGTTGGCGGCAAAGTCGCCCGCGCTGTCGAATTTGGCGGGAATGGCCCAGGCGCCGCTGGCGTTGATATAGCCCCATTGATCAGGGGCTTGGCCGGAGCTGGCTGCGGCCAGGCCATTAGGGGCGAAAGGGCGCGCCCTGGCAAAACGCGCGGCAATTTTCCATTGGCCCTGGGCATCCAAAAAACCAGATAAACCGTCTTGCCGCGCAATGGCCAGCTGATTGGCGCCGAATGAGCCAGCCTGCGCAAAAGTCATTTTGAATGCCTTTTGGCCTTTTTCATTGATGTAGATATCACGCTTGTCTTTGCGGACGACGGCCAGATGATTTTCAGAAAACGGCGCGGCGGCATCGTATTGCGGCTTGATTTTCCATTTTCCGTGGGTATCAATATAGCCATATTTGCCGTTATGGCGGGCCGGAGCCAGCCCGTTGCGTGAAAAGGGGTGGCGTTCGTCGTCATTTTGGGGGCGGGCGGGCGGAGAGATGGCCCAGCTTTGGCTGGCGGGATCGTAATAGCCGTTTTGCACGGGTATCCAGGCCAGCCAGGCAGGAGGGGCGTCGTTGGCTTGGGCAGCGGCTTTTTCGGCGGTCCAGGCTGGGGCGGAGGCGGCCAGACAGAGCAACAGGGCGAAGAGGCGGAATTTCATGGCGGACGGATTCAGTGAGCGGAAGCGGCCAGGCAGGCGTCGAGCACAGCCTGCCCGTATCGCTCCAGTTTGGTGGCGCCGATGCCGCTGACGCCTTGCAGGTCTTGCAGCGCTTGCGGGGCGCGGGCGGCGATGGCGGCCAGGGTGGCGTCGTGAAAGATGACGTAGGCGGGCAGGTTGTGCTCGCGGGCGGTTTCGGCGCGCCAGGCCTTGAGAGCGGCAAAGCGCGCCTGGGCAGCGGCGTCCAGCTCGGCAGCGGCGGGCGCGGGCGCTTTGTGAGCGGGCGCCTGGCGCTTGCGGGTTTCTTTTTTGGCGCTGGCGGCGGCCCGCAAATGCACGGGCTGCTCGCCGCGCAGGATGGGGCGGGCAGGCTCCAGCAGGCGCAAGGTGTTGTAGGAAGCGGCGTCTACTTGCAGCGCGCCCAGGGCGATGAGCTGGCGCAGCACGCTGCGTAGCTGGGCTTCGCTGTATTCGCTGCCGATGCCGAAAGTGGAGATTTGCTGATGGCCGAATTGCGCGACCTTGTCCGTCGGCTTGCCGCGCAGGATGTCCATGATGTGCCCCGCGCCAAAGCTGATGCTGCTCATCTGCTGCACGCGGTAGATGGTGGACAGCAGCTTGCGGGCGCAGTCGGTGGCGTCCCACACTTGGGGCGGGTTCAGGCAGTTGTCGCAGTTGCCGCACCAGTGGTCAAAATGGCCGTTTGTCCTAGTGGAATCTGCGCCGGCAGCTATCTTTTTGGTAGTGCCACGGGGCCTGGGCGCCATTTCCTCGCCAAAGTAGGCCAGCAGGCGGGCGCGGCGGCAGTCGGTGGCTTCGGCCAGGGCCAGCAGGGCATCGAGCTTGCCGCGCATCACCTGCCGGAAGCTTTCTTCGGCCGGGCTTTCATCAATCATGCGGCGCTGGTTCACCACGTCTTGCAGGCCGTAGGCCATCCAGGCGTCGGCGGGTTCGCCGTCACGGCCGGCGCGGCCCGTTTCCTGGTAGTAGCCCTCGATGTTCTTGGGCATGTCCACGTGGGCGACAAAGCGCACGTCCGGTTTGTCAATGCCCATGCCAAAGGCGATGGTGGCGCACATGACGATGCCGTCTTCGCGCAAAAAGCGGCTTTGGTTGTGCTGGCGCTCGGCGGCGGGCAGGCCGGCGTGGTAGGGTAGGGCGGTAATGCCGTGGGCGTTCAGCGTGGCGGCCATGTCTTCCACGCGCTTGCGCGACTGGCAATACACCACGCCCGCTTCGCCCGCGTGTTCGCGTTCGATGAATTGCAGCAGCTGCCGCGTGGGGTCTTTTTTCTCGACGATGGTGTAGCGGATGTTGGGCCGGTCAAAGCTGCTCACGAACTGTCGCGCGCCTTGCAGCCGCAGCCGCTCGATGATGTCGGCGCGCGTGAGCGCATCAGCCGTGGCGGTGAGGGCAATGCGCGGCACGCCGGGCCAGCGTTCGTGCAGCAGCGTCAGCGCCCGGTATTCGGGGCGGAAGTCGTGCCCCCACTGGCTCACGCAGTGCGCTTCGTCGATGGCGAAAAGGCCCAGCTGCCCACGCGCGTGCAGCGCATCCAGCAGCTCCAGAAAGCGCGGCGTGGTCACGCGCTCGGGCGCGGCGTAAAGCAGCGTGATGTGCCCTGCCAGCAGCTGCCGCTCCACGGCCTGGGCCTCGCGCCAGTCTTGCGTGGAATTGAGGAAGCTGGCGGCCACGCCCGCTTCGTGCAGTGCGTCCACCTGGTCTTGCATGAGCGCGATGAGCGGCGAGATGACCAGCGTGGCGCCATGCCCGGCCCGCTGGCGGGCAATGGCCGGAATCTGGTAGCACAGCGATTTGCCGCCGCCCGTGGGCATGAGCACCAGCGCATCGCCGCCGCCCGTGACGTGTTCGATGATGTCCTGCTGCTGCCCCCGGAAGCTGGCGTAGCCGAAGACTTCGCGCAGGATGTCTGCCGGGGCCTGAACTGCGGGCATGGTGAGTGAAAAGCGTGCAGGGATGGCGGTTGGCGGCCAGTCAGTCGCGCGTGACGCGCAGCACTTCTTCGCGGCTGGTTATGCCTTGTTCCACCAGCCGCGCGCCGTCGTCGCGCATCAGGGTCATGCCGCCAGACAGGGCCTGGGCGCGGATGTCCGCCTCGGGCGCCTGGCCGTGAATCTGGGCGCGAATGGCGTCATCCACGGTCAGCAGCTCGAACACGCCGATGCGCCCCTGGTAGCCCGTGCGCCCGCAGGCCTCGCAGCCTTTGCCGTGGCAGGTGGCGCAGTATTTGCGCACCAGCCGCTGCGCCAGCACGCCCAGCAGGGAAGATGACAGCAAAAACGGCTCCACGCCCATGTCGGTCAGCCGCGTGATGGCGCTGGGCGCGTCGTTGGTGTGCAGCGTGGCCAGCACCAGGTGGCCCGTCAGGCTGGCCTGAATGGCGATCTGCGCCGTTTCCGCATCGCGGATTTCGCCAATCATCACCACGTCCGGGTCTTGCCGCAAGATGGCGCGCAGCGCGCGGGCAAAGGTGAGTTCAATGCGCGGGTTCACCTGCGTCTGCCCCACGCCCGGCAAGTCGTATTCGATGGGGTCTTCCACCGTCATGATGTTGCTGTGCGCCGCATCCAGCCGCGCCAGGCTGGCGTACAGCGTGGTCGTTTTGCCGCTGCCTGTGGGGCCGGTCACCAAAATGATGCCGTGCGGCTGGTGAATGAGTTGCTCAAAGCGTTGCAGCACGCCGCCTTGCATGCCCACGGCTTCCAGCGTGAGGCGGCTTTCAGACTTGTCCAGCAGGCGCAGCACCGCCCGCTCGCCATGCGCGCCGGGCAGGGTCGATACGCGCACGTCGATGGCCCGCGTGCCCAGCCGCAGGCTGATGCGGCCATCTTGCGGCAGGCGCTTTTCGGCAATGTCCAGCTCGGCCATGATCTTCAGGCGGCTGATGAGCGCGGCGTGCAGCGCGCGGTTGGGCTGCACCACCTCGCGCAGCGTGCCGTCCACGCGAAAGCGCACGCTGGAGTGGCGCTCGTAAGGCTCAATGTGAATGTCGCTCGCGCCATCGCGCGCGGCCTGCGTGAGCAGCGCGTTGAGCATGCGGATGATGGGCGCGTCGTCCGCCGCCTCCAGCAAGTCTTCCACGGCAGGCAGCTCCTGCATGATGCGCGAGAGGTCCACGTCAGACTGCACTTCGCTGACCACGGCGGCGGCGCTGGATTCGCCCTGCGCGTAGGCGTTGCTGATGCGCTGGGCCAGCGTGGCTTCGTCCTGCACTTGCAGCGTCAAGGGCCGCTCGCCCTGGCCGTGGCAGCGCAGCGCCTCGCCCAGGCTGGCGCGGTCGCTGCGCGGGCTGGCCCACAAGGTGAGCGTCTGGCCGTCGTCTTCCAGCAGCAGCAGGGCCGCGCGCGCGAAGGCGTAGGGCAGGGGATAGCGCATCAATCCCCCATGTAGTTGGCTTCGCCGGAAGCGGGCATGCGGAAAGAAGAGCGCTTTTCCTGCCGCGCCATGCCGGGGGCGGGGGCCGCGCTGCCGTGGTTCAGGGGAGCGGGCGGCGCTTCGTTTTTCCACTCATCCTTGTAAAGAGGCTGGGCGGGCGGCATGACGGGCGCGATATTGACCTTGAGCACGCTGCTCGGATCGGGCTGGTTGTCCTGCTGTGCGGCGCGCATCATGTCGTAGCGGCTCACGGAATACTGCTCGGTCGAAGGCGCGTCGCGCACCACCACGGGGCGCAGAAACACCATCAGGTTGGTTTTCACGTAGCCGCGCTCGCGGCTTCTGAACAGATTGCCCACCACGGGCACGTCGCCCAGCACGGGCACCTTGCTTTCCTTTTCGGCGTAGTTGTCTTCCAGCAGGCCGCCCAGCACCACGATGGAGCCGTCTTCCACCAGCACGCTGGATTCAATGGCGCGCTTGTTGGTCGTGGGGCCTTGTGCGGCGTTCTGTGTTTCCTTCACCACGCTGGAGGTTTCCTGGTAGATCACCATCTTCACGGTGCCGTTTTCGCTGATTTGCGGGCGCACGCGCAAAGTCAGGCCCACGTCCTGGCGGTCATAGGTCTGGAAGGGGTTGAGCGCGGCGTTGGAGCCGCCCGTGTTGGTGTAGCTGCCCGTCACGAAAGGCACGTTCTGGCCCACGATGATCTTGGCTTCCTCGTTGTCCAGCGTGAGCAGCGTGGGCGTGGACAGCACATTGCCCGTGCCCGTGGCTTGCAGGAAGTTGGCCAGCGCGCCCAGCGTGAACAGGCCATTGACGCGGTGGCCGAAGGCCAGATTCATGCCTTGAGCGGGCATGACCACGTTGCGGTCGGACGATGGCATGCCGTTGCGAAACTGGCTGGCCAGCGAAATGATGTTGGTGCCGCCCGTGTTGTAGTTGGTGCCGATGATGCCCACGTTGGCCCCGTCGCGGCGGCCGACCAGCCCTTGCCACTGGATGCCGAATTCGGCCGCCTTGTCGGTGCGCACTTCGGCAATCAGGCTTTCCACGAATACCTGCGCGCGGCGCTCGTCCAGCTTGTTGATGACTTCGCGCAGCTCGCGGTACACCGGCCCCGGCGCGCTGATGATGAGCGAGTTGGTGGCCGGATCGGCCTGAATTTGCCCGCCGGTGGAAGGCTGGTTGTCGCCCTCGGCGTCGATGCTGGGGCCGGTATTCAGCCCGCTGCCGCTGCTTTGCACGCTGCTGCTGGCGCTGTTGCGGCTGCTGGAGGAGGAACCCGTTGAGGCGGCCGCCGCCGCGCTGGCTGCGCCGCCGGTTGCGCCTTGCTGCTGCCCCGGCAGGGCCGCCAGTGCGGCGCGCAAGGTCACGGCCAGCTTCACCGCATCGGCATTTTTGAGGTGGACGATGTGAATGTTGCCGCTGCTGCCGTCGTCATGCGTGGCCGAAGGCAGGTCCAGCTGCTGGATCAGCCCCTTGATCTGCGCCAGTTTGGCCGGGTTGGCCGCGCGCACGATGATGGAATTGCTGCGCGGCTCCGGAATGAGCGTGGTGGGAAAGACGCCGCTGCCCGCGCTGGCCTGCACGGCCATGTTGCCGTTGCCGGGCGCGGCGGGCATGGCGCTGCCGCCCGCCTCGGCCAGGCGCAGCACCAGCGGCGCCAGGTCGGCGGCCACGGCGTGCTTGAGCGGCACCACCTCCACGCCCGTGGCGTTGGAGATGTCCAGCGCGGCGATGATGCGGCCCATGCGTTGCAGGTTGTCGCTGTAGTCGGTGATGACCAGCGCGTTGCCGCCGGGGCTGACGTTGATGGTGTTGTTGGGGCTGATCAGCGGGCGCAGCACGGGCACCAGGTTGGCCGCGTTTTCATGCATGAGGCGGAAGATTTGCGTCTGCACCTGCCCGCTGCCGGTGCTCCGCGGCGTCTGCGTCCGCACGCTGCCGCTGCGCAGCTTGGCTTCGGCCTCGGGCAGCACCAGCGACATGCCATCGGTTTCCACCACCGAAAAGCCTTGCGTGCGCAACTGCGCCGCAAACAGGCGCATGGCCTCGGCAGGGGTGACGGCAACGGTGCTGGACAGCGTAATCGTGCCCTTCACGCGCGGGTCCACCACCACGTTGCGGCCGCTGAGCGTGGCCATGGCGCGCGCGACGGCCTCGATTTCGGCATTTTCAAAATCCAGCGTCACGTCAGCTTTTGAGTCGCGCCGGGGCGCGCCAGACGCCGCCTTCTGTGCCTTGGGCTGGCTGGCAGCCTTCTGGGCCGCTTTTGGGCTGGCCTTGCCGGACGCCTGCGCCGCCTGCGGCAGGGCCGGCATCGCGCCAAGCGCCAGGCAGGCGGACAGACAGGCGGCCGCCAGCGGCGGGCGGCGATGGCCTTTGAAAGAGAGAAGCTGGCTCATGCGGATATCGAAAAAGTCTTTTTCTGCTTTGAAAATGATAGCTGCCCGCGCTGATTTCATGAGGACCTGCGGCCCATTTCATGCCGGAAGGAGAAAGCATGAAAGGGCGGCGGTCCGGGCGCTTGCGGCCAGAGGGTCAGTCCAGGTTCACCTTCAGGTAGTGCGCTCCGGGCAGGGGGTTGTGGTAGTAGGGATCGGTCGGCTCGAAGCCCAGGTCTTCATACAGCGCGCGGGCCGATTCCATGTCGTCCAGCGTGTCAAGCAGCACGCACTGGTAGCCGCGCTGGCGGGCGGCGTCCAGAATGCGCTCCGTCAGCTGCCGCCCCAGGCCAAAGCCCCGGAACATGCGGCGCACATACAAGCGCCTCATTTCAGCGGCGTTGGGCGTATCGGCATCATCCAGCGGGCGCAGGGCGCAGCAGCCGGCCGCCTGCTGGTCCACCAGCGCCAGCAGCAGCGCGCCGCGCGGCGGGGCGTATTCGCCAGGCAGCGTGGCCAGCTCGCGCTCAAAGTTCTGAAAGGACAGGTCGATGCCCGCTTCGGCTGCGTATTCCTCGAACAGCGCGCGCGCCTGGGCCACGCGCTCAGGCGTGTCAGCGGCGATCAGTTCGACGGCGGGAGTGGTCACGGCGGGGCAAGGCGCGAGGGCGAAGGGCAAAGAAGGCGGGCAGTGTAGCGCCCGGCTTTTCTGAACGGGCGCTCAGCCTTCGGACAACAGCTTGCCAATCAGGCGCGACACCTCGTGCAGCTGCGAGCCGACAAAGCGCCGGGCAATGCGCCCTTTGCGGTCCAGCACAAAGGCCGTGGGCGTGGCGCGCACATCGCCCCACTGGCGCGCAAGCGAGCCATCGCGGTCATGCGCTACCGGGTACGGCGGCTGCCTCGTTTGCATGAAGCGATTCAGGCTTTCGGCGCGGTCGTACGACATGGCTACCGCCACGGCCCGCAAGCCATGAGGGCGGTAATGCTGGTAAAGCGCGGCCAGTTGCGGCGCCTCGTTCATGCAATAAGGGCACGAAGTGGCCCAGAAATTCACCAGCGCCACCGAACCCGCGAAGGCGGACGAATAAAACGCCGAGCCATCCAGCAGCGTGAACGTGCTGTAGGGCGCGCGCTGCCGGCTGCAACCGGCCAGCGCGCCAGCGGCCAGCAGGGCGGGCGCGGCCAGGCAAAGCTGGCGGCGCAGGACTGAGCGGGGCGCAGCGTTCATTCGGTCAGCAGCTTTTCAATTTGCGCGTGCAGCGCGGCAAAGTCCGGCTGGCCCACGTAACGCTTGACGATGCGGCCCTGCTTGTCCAGCAAGAAGGTGGTGGGCGTCAGGCGCACATCGCCCCAGGCTTTGGCGGCCTGGCCGTCATGGTCGTAAGCCACCAGAAAAGGCAGCGCCCGCTGCGCGGCAAAGCGGCTCACGTATTCGGGCTTGTCGTACTGCATGGCCACGGCCAGCGTCTCGTAGCCTTGCGCCTTGAACTTGCCGTAGGTGGCGGCGATTTCAGGCATTTCGGCCACGCAGGTGGTGCAGCTGGTGGCCCAGAAATTCACCAGCGCCACCTTGCCGCGCAGGCTTTCGGTGGAGATGCGCTGGCCGTCCAGCAGCAAGAAGCTGCTTTGCGGCGCTGACTCCTGCGTGCAGCCTGCCAGCAGCGCGCAAGCCAGCGCCAGCAGGGGCAGCAGGCGCAAGAAGGAAAAACGGAATGCGGACTTGAACATGGCGGGCGATTGTCCTTGAGAAGCCTTTCCCGTTCCATCTGTGCCTGTTTGGGCGGACAGCGCTGGCAAAAGAGGCCTTTCAATTCAAAAAAAAGAGCAAATTCAGGCTGCCAAAAAGGGCCTGTGCCGCAATGAATACGGGGACATCCAGCTATGGATACAAGAGCAGAAACAGCCTTTCCCGGAACGCCTTGACGGCTCAAGGATGCGGATCGCGCGCCAGGCGAAAGCCCCTGTCATCGCCCCGCCACTTGGGAGGGGCATGGTGGCGCACAAGGGCGCGCGCGTAGCCAAAGGCCGGAGCCAGCGCGCTGCCGCCGCGCTGCACCATGCGCAGTCCGCTGAAATAGCGGTTGCGAAAAGAGCAGCTGCTTTCCCAGGCGCTGCCGTCGGCGGGGGCGGCGTCTTCCATGCCGTCCTCCTTGTAACTGTTGTGCCAGCAGTCCTGCACCCATTCAAAGGCGTTGCCGCTCATGTCGCAAGAGCCTGTTTGCCCTCTGGCCGCAAGGGGCGAAAGCGCGGGTCGGGATGGGCTGCAAGGCGCAAACCGCAGACGGGCCTTATGGCCCGGCGAGGATTTGCAACGCCGCAGGACGCCCGAGGCCGCGCTTTCGCGCCTGCGGACGGGGGGCAAACAGGCTCTTAAGCCCCCAGGCGTTGGGCTGCTTTTGTGCTACGGGGTGGATGCGGCGGCCACTGTTATCAGCGTGCCAGGCTACGGCGCCGGGGTCATCACTGCCGCAGTAGCGAACAGGCTGGCCCGCGCGGCAGGCGTATTCCCATTCGGCTTCCGAGGGCAGGCGCCAGCGGCCACCCTGCGGCCAGGTCTGGTTGAGCCAGCGGATGTAGTCCTGCGCGTCATGCCAGCTGACGTAAACCACGGGGGCCTGGTCGCCGTGGCGGTTGGCCTGCATGAACTCTTCGGTGAGCAGATCGTCACGCCCGGCGGCGCGCAGCCAGGCCTTGAACTGGCCCAGCGTGACGGCGGTTTTGCCAAGCTGGAAGGCTCGCACGCGCACGGCGTGCTGCGGGCCGGATGCGGAACCAAAGGCTTCTTCTTCTGGCTGACAAGCGGGCTGCGCGGGCGGGCGGCCCATGAATTCATCGCGGGCGCGCCGCTGTTTGTCGGCGCTGGCCGGCACGCACGCGCCCATGAGGAAGCTGCCTGCGGGGATGTCCACCATCTCGATGGCGGGCGTCGGCTGGGCCTGGGTGGCGGCCGGGCCGCACAGGGCCAGGGCGCAGAGGATGAAAAAGGCGGGGCGCAAAAGGGCGGTCATGGAAGGATCACTTTCAGGCCGGAGGGCGCGCGGGCTACTCGCCTTCGCCGAACTTGTCTTCGATGAGCGCCAGCAGCGCCTGCATGGCTTCTTGCTCGCGTTCGCCGCTGGTTTGCAGGGTGACGGCCGTGCCCATGCCAGCGGCCAGCATCATCACGCCCATGATGCTTTTGGCGTTCACGCGGCGTTCGCCGCGCTGCATCCACACTTCGCAAGGAAAGCTGCCCGCCAGCTTGGTGAGCTTGGCGCTGGCGCGGGCGTGCAGGCCGAGTTTGTTGATGATGGTGGTCTGTTTTTCGATCATGGCTCGATGCGGATGATGGCTTGCTGGCCGCCTTCGCGCACGCGCGCGGCCAGCTCCAGCAGCGGCTCGGCGCGGTAGGTGATGGCCTTGAGCAGCATGGGCAAATTGGCCCCGGCCAGCAGGGGCGAGCCGGTTTCGGCGGCCAGGCGGCTGGCCACGTTGCTGGGCGTGGCGCCCAGCACGTCGGTCAGCAGCAGTGCGCGCGCGGCAGCCGGCAGCAGCAACGCGCGCGCGGCCAGCAAGGCGGCATCGGGGCTGACGTGGGCCTGCACATCCAGCGCCAGCACGTGGCTGGCGGCATCGGGAAACACGTGCAGGGCGGCATCGCGCAGGGCGCTGGCCAGCGGGGCGTGGGCAATGACAAGCAGATGGGTCATATCAGTGGGATCAAGACCTGCGCGCGGGCGCGAAAAGGCGGGCCGCCTGCCTGCGCTCAGCAAGGGTTCCGGAAAAGGGAAAGGCCAGCGCGAGGCCAGGCGGGGCAGCGGTACTGCATGGCACGGGTGGAAGGGCTGAATTTATCCTTTCGGGCGCGGGCGGCGCAGACCCGCTCGCCATGCTTGGCTTCATGCCGGGCCTGGTTTCTTTTGTTCAGCTCCTTTTTCAATAGCATAATGTCTTAGTGGAACCAGCGCAAACCAGCTTTTTGGCGCCCCTGGATTCGCTCCTGTTTTTGAGGGTCTGTTCGCAGACAGACTGAGAGCAGCCTGCTCAAAGTGGCGGCGTGCGGGCCAGCACGGCGGCGCTGACTTGCCTGGCGCCCGCCCGCAGCAGGGCTTCGGCGGCGGCGCGCAAGGTGGCGCCGGTGGTCATCACGTCATCAATCAACAGCACATGGCGGCCTTGCAGGGCGGGCCGGCGCGCGGGGTTGGGAACGAAGGCGTTTTGCACGCGGCGCAGGCGCTGGGCGCGGCTGAGGCTGCGCTGGGGCAGTGCGTCGTGAGGGCGCAGCAGGGCGTCGGCCACCACGCGCCGCGCGCCCAGGGTGCGGGCCAGCAGCAAGGCGGGGTTGTAGCCGCGCGCGGCCAGGCGTTGGCGCGAGGCGGGCACGGGCACGGCGGCATCGGCTTCGGCCACGGCCTGCGCCACGCCGGGCGTTTGCAGCAGCATGGCAGCCAGCGGGGCGGCCAGGCCGGTTTGCTGATGGAATTTGAACTGGACCAGCAGCCCGTCCCAGGGCCAGCCATAGGAAAGCGCGGCGAAGGTGCGGCTCATGGGCGGGGGCCTGAGCAAACACTCGCCGCACTGCGCCGCGCTGCTCGCCAGCGGCGCGGCACAGGTAAGGCAACGCGGCTCGGGGCGGACGAAGCAGGCCAGGCACCCGGCGCAAATGGGCGGCGCGGGCCAGGCGCGGCAGATATGGCACTGGCTGGGCAGCAGGCGGGCAAGCAGGGCCATGCGGCGAAAAAGGGAGCAGGAAACGGAAGAAGTGGAAGAAGCGGAAGAAGCGGAAGAAGGCCGCGCAGCGCCTGCGGATGGTCCGGCGGCAGGGCGCGCAAGCGCCGCGTCATCAATATACTGCCCGCCCCAGCGCCGCAGGCGGGGTGGTGAAGGGGTTTTTCTGCTCCTTGATTCATAGCACGACCTCCCCGTATTCATTGCGACGATAGCCTTTTCAGGCCCTGTGAATTCGCTCTTGTTTTTGATGCCAAGCCGCATCCGTCCCGCGCGCCGGGGCTTTTGTCATGACCGCCGCTTCCTCGCCTTCTTCCCCCCCTTCCCTAGACGCGCGGGCCGCCGCCCGGCTGGCCGCGCTGCCCGGTCCCGCGCCCTGGCTGCATGAAGAAGTGGCGCGCCGCATGGCCGAGCGCCTGCCGTGGATCACCCTGCCCGTCAAACGCTGGGCGCACTGGTCGCCACGCCACGGCGGCATGCAAGGGCACGCGCTGGTGGCGGCGCACTTCGCCCAGGCCGAATGCGTGGGCGTGCCTGCGGGCGAAAGCCCAACGGGCGACGCGCCCCTGCCCTGGTGGCGGCCCGCCCGCTGGGCGCGCCCGGCCTTGCGCACCGTGGCGCAGCCCGAAGCGGGCAGCGTGCAAATGGTGTGGGCCAACATGCTGCTGCACCGCGTGGCCGAGCCGCAGGCGCTGATGCGCCAGTGGCTGCAAGCGCTGGCCGTGGATGGCTTTGTGATGTTTTCCTGCCTGGGGCCGGACACGCTGCGCGGCCTGCGCGCGCTGTATGCGCGCCTGGGCTGGCCCGCGCCCGCGCACGAATTCACCGACATGCACGACTGGGGCGACATGCTGATGCAGGCCGGCTTTGCCGAGCCGGTCATGTTCATGGAGCACGTAACCCTCACTTTTGAAACGCCGCAGCGCGCCTTGCAGGAGCTGCGCGCGCTGGGGCGCAACCTGAGCCGCAGCCGCTTTGCCGCCCTGCGCGGCCGCCGCTGGCACGCGCGCCTGCTGGCCGAGATGGAAAGCCTGCGCGGAAACAGTGCGGAAAGCGGCGCGGAAAGCGGCTCCATTCCCCTGGAATTCGAGCTGATTTACGGCCACGCGCTCAAGCCCGCGCCGCGCGCGACCGTGTCGGCTGAAACCGTGATCGGCCTGGATGACATGCGCCAGGCCCTGCGCCAGCCGCGCCCGCACAGCCTGCCGCCCGAAAGCCGCGCTGAGTGAATGAAAGCCGCCTGCCATGCCTGACCGCTTCCCTGCCGCCTTTTCTGCCGCTTTCCCTGCCGTCTTTTCCGCCGCCTTGCTGACGGCCTGCGCCCTGGCGCTGCCCGCCTGCTCGCCGCAAGACGCCGCCCGCCCCGCCCTGCGCGGCCAGGCGCTGCATGACGCGCCCTATGCCCGCGACTTTCACCTGATCGACGCCGATGGCCAGCCGCGCAGCCTGGCCGATTTCAAAGGCAAAGTCGTGGTGGTTTTCTTCGGCTACACCCAGTGCCCCGACGTGTGCCCCACCACGCTGCTGGAGCTGGCGCAGGCGCGCCAAAAACTGGGCGCCGAAGCCGGCCGGCTGCAAGGCATCTTCATCACGCTGGACCCCGCGCGCGACACGCCCGAAGTGCTCAAAGCCTACGTGACCAGCTTTGACGAAAGCTTCATCGCCCTGACCCCGCGCAGCCCCCAGGAGCTGGCCGCGCTGGCGCGCGAGTTCAAGATTTTTTACCGCCAGACG
>NZ_JARVII010000040.1:0-15906 GCF_029813755.1 Ottowia cancrivicina
TGGCCCAGCAAAGTGCCGTCCTCGTCGCGGTACGAAGCGGTTTCGCCGCCCTGCTTTTTCTGCCACTCGTGATAGCGGCGAATGCGCGCGGCCGCCTGCTCCAGCGCCTGGCGCTGCGCGGCGGGCAGGCTCTCGAAGGCCGCCTGCAAGTCAGCCGCTTGCAGCTCCAGCGCGGCCATGCTGGCGGCGGGCAGCCGGTCAAACCGGGCCGTGAAGGCCAGCACGGCCTCGTCGCCGCGCGCGCGCACTTCGCGCAGGATGTCTTTGACGCGCTGCTCAATCGCCTCGTCCTGCTCGGCGCTCCAGTGCAGGCGTTCGGTGAAGCGCTCCTGGAAATCAGGCTGGGCCGTGGACAAAAACAAAGGCGAGGCAGCAGGTGACATGGCAGGCCGTATGAGGGTGAAAAGCAAAAGGCAATTGTCACACCCGGCCCAGGGAGCGGATTGCGGCCCGCCGCGAAAGGAGCGATGCGAAATAGGCAGAGCCATGAATGGGAGATGCCGGGCAAGGGCGCATTATTTCGCTCTTTTATCCATAGCATTACGTCCTAGTAGAACCTGCGCAGATGGGTATTTATGCCCCTATTTATTTGCTCCTGTTATTGATATGAATGACTGATAAAACCAAGCTGGGCAAACCTGGGCGCGCCATCCGATGGCGGAGGGGGAAAGATGAATGGCGTCAAGGCCGTTGCGAGCGACTTTGGCGCGGCATGTCATAGGCCTTGTCGGCGACAACTGTTTTGCCCGGCAGGAATGCGTCGGCGCCTTTTCCTTTCAAGTCGTGCGCTGCCTGGGCGTGGTTTGCGCCTCGCGCCCATCCTGATCCGCGCTTTTGCCCCTCACAGCCAGGTTCTGAGCAGGGCCTGGGCGAAGGCCACTCTGCATCCGCCTGCCGTTCACTCAAATAGCCAGGGCGGCCAGATCGGGCGGGCCTTGCTCCAGTCTGGCCAGGGCGGCCAGCAGCCGTGCTTCGGTGCGGTAGTGGGCGGCCAGCGGCTTTTCGCCCAGCACGCCCGCCGCGCGCAGCGCCTGCCGCACGGGGCGCTTGCAGCCCACCAGATGCCAGCCTATGCCGTGCGAGCGCGCCTGCACGAGCAAGCGCGTGAGGGTTTCCGCGCCCGTGGCGTCGAGCCGGTTGATGGACTGCGCCAGCAGCACAACGTGCTGCGTGCCCGGGCGCGCGGCCAGCATGGCGTCCACATACTGTTCAAATGAATTGGCGGTGGCGAAGTCCAGCGCTGCGTCCATGCGCAGCGCCAGGGTGTGCGGCGCCAGCAGGGGCAGGCCGTAGGGGTGGCGGTTGCGCAGGCTGCCGTCGGCATGCAGGCCCACTTCCACAATGCGCGGGTGCAGGCGCTGATAGACAAAGCGCGCCAGCGTCATCAGCACGCCGGCCAGCACGCCCCAGTAAAGCGCCGGGGCCGTGGCAATCGTCAGCGCCACCGTCAGCAGCGCCATCACGGCCTCCGCGCGCGAGACGCGCCACAGCCGCCGGTATTCGCGCGGCTTGATCAGGCCCGCCACCGCCGCCACGATGATGGCCGTGAGCACCGCCTGCGGCACATGGCGCAGCACAGGCGTCAGCAGCATGAAAGCCGCCAGCACGGTCAATACCGTGAACACGGCGGCCCAGCCCGTTTGCGCACCCGCGTAAAGGTTGAGCGCCGAACGCGTGAACGACGTGCTGGTGCTGAAGCCCCCTGAAAAAGCCGAAGCCAGCTTGGCCAGCCCCTGGCCGATCAGATCCTGATCGCGCTGCCAGCGCACGCCCTTGCGGGCGTTGTCCACGCGGGCGCTGGCCGCCGTTTCCAGAAAACTCACCAGCCCCAGCACGAACATGGGCAGCACCAGATGCGAGAGGGCCGCCAGGCCCGGCCACTCGGGCAGCGCCAGCGTGGGCAGGCTGCGCGGCAGCTCGCCAATCACCGCGCCGCCGCCAGCCTCAAAGCCCGTCAGCCACGACAGGGCCGACGTCAGCATCAGCAGCGCCAGCACACTGGGAAAAGCAGGCCGCCAGCGCCGCACCAGCAGCAAAGCCGCCAGCGACAGCACGCCATACACCGCCGATGCGCCATGCCAGCCGCGCGCACTCAAACTGCCCCAATCCCAGCCCTCAAGCCCCAGCAAATGAGGCGCTTGCGTGGCAATGATGAGCGCCGCCGTGCCATGCGTAAACGCCATGAGCACCGGCGTGCTCACCAGATTGAGCAGCCAGCCAAAGCGCGCCAGCCCCAGCGCCAGTTGCAGCGCCCCTGCCATGAGCGCCAGCCACACGGCCAGCAACACCCACTGCGCGCTGCCCGGCGCAGCCAGCCCCGTGAGCGAGGCCGACACCAGCAGCGACGACAGCGCCGTCGGCCCCACCGACAGCCGGGTAGATGCGGAAAACAGCGCTCCTGCCAGCGCGGGCAGCAAGCTGGCATACACCCCGGCGGCCGGGGGCATGCCCGCCAGCTGCGCATAGGCCACAGCCTGCGGCAACATCATCATGCCCACGGTCAGGCCCACCAGCGCCTCGCTGCGCAACAGGGCAGGCGTAGGGCGCGGCCAGGCCAGAAAAGGCAGCAAACGTTGCAAGCGGAGTGGGTCAGACGCGGCGCTGGCGCTGGGGCCGGACGCCAGGCCTGCCGCTGGCCCGGCAGGCGGATTGTCTGGAGGGGATGCAGGCGCGGATGACATGGCGGGCCGTATGGTATGGGCGCTTCAGAACCTGTTCGGGGTCTGGCCGTGAGAGGGGCAAAAAGCGCCGCCCCGGCGCCGCGCCAGTCAGCGATTACTGCTCTTCCAATAGCGAGCGCAGCATCCATGCCGTTTGCTCGTGCAGGGCCAGGCGCTGCGTGAGCAAATCGGCTGTCGGCTCGTCGCCCGCCTTGTCGGCCAGCGGGAGCAGATCGCGCGCCGTGCGGGCCACGCCCTCGTGGCCTTCCACCAGGATGCGCACCATCTCCAGGGCCTTGGGCGGATGCGCGGGCGCGTCTTTCAGGCTGGCGAGCTTGCCGAACTGGGCGTAGGAGCCGGGCGCCACATGGCCCAGCGAGCGAATGCGCTCGGCAATCGGATCCACCGCGTTCCACAGTTCCGTGTACTGCGCCATGAACATGTCATGCAGGGAATTGAACAGGGGGCCCGTCACGTTCCAGTGGAAGTTGTGCGTGGTCAGATACAGCGTGTAGGTGTCGGCCAGCAAATGCGACAGGCCGCTGGCGATGGCGGCGCGGTCTTTTTCCGAAATGCCGATATTCACGGCAGGCGCGCCGCCTGCTTTTCTGACGGCCTTGTCTGTGCTGGCCGAAGCGCTCTTGACGGTTTTCTTGACCATGAGAAATCTCCTGGAATGAAGGGGAAAAGAAGAAAGAAAAAGCCCGTTCTGAATAACAGGCATTCTCACTATATCCATCTCCTCTCCACCTCCTGGCAGCGCCTTGCCGCCGCGCCATTCCCAGGTTTCGTTACGGTCTGTTCACCCTGCCGCCTTACCATCGCCGTTCCTGAAAAACTGCACGTGCTTGCCTG
The DNA here is from genome assembly GCF_029813755.1 of Ottowia cancrivicina. Taxonomy (NCBI): domain Bacteria; kingdom Pseudomonadati; phylum Pseudomonadota; class Betaproteobacteria; order Burkholderiales; family Comamonadaceae; genus Ottowia; species Ottowia cancrivicina. The sequence continues at coordinate 3,516 of NZ_JARVII010000040.1, forward strand.
ATGAAACTCTCTTGCCTGACATGGGGGCGGCGCCTGCCGGGGCGCCTTGCTGGCGTGGCGGCCAGCGCCTGGCTCGTGGCCGGGTGCGCTGGCGTCTCCGGCTCGCCCCCGGCGCTGCTGGACTACCAGCCCGAAGACTTCAGCGCCAACACCCATTCGCATCTGTTCGCCGCCACGCCCCAGCACACCTGCGAGGCTGCGCGGCGCGCCCTGCTCAGCCAGGGCTACGTGCTGGAAGAAGGCAAGGTCGGCAACGCCCAGCAGGTGGTGGGCCGCAAATTCTTCCAGCCAGACGCCAACTACCACGCCCAGCTTGAATTCCGCGTGGTCTGCGCCGCCTTGCAAGACAAAGACGGACAGCCGCAGACCGTGGCCTTCGCCAGCGGCCTGCAAGAGCAATACGGCCTGCGGCGCGTCAAGGACTCCGCCTCGCTGGGCGTGGGCGTGGCCTCGCTGTCGGTGCCGCTGGAAGGCGGGCACGACTCAATGGTCAAGATTTCCAGCCGCACCGTCACCCGCGCCCATCTGTACGAGCAGTTTTTCGATCTCATTGGCCGCTATCTGCCCACCGTGGCCGCTCCCGCGCCAGCCACGGCCATCGCGCCCGCCGCTCCGGCGCAGCCGCCCGCCGCGCCCGAAGTGACCAAGCCAGCCGCCGCCGCTGGCCCGGCGCAAGCCAGCCAGTGATGCGGCGCTGATTGCGCACGTCAGGCGGCATCAAAAAAAAGAGCAAATTTAGAGGCATAAAACACCCGTTCGCGCAAGCTCCACTAGGACGTATTGCTATTTATAAAGGAGCAAGCCCCTGCTGCCAGCCTGCCCACGCCGGTTCACTGCTCCTGCACTTTGCCTCGCGCAGCGGATGGCAGGCGGTTTTTCAGAATCTGTCCACGGGCGCAGAAAGCGCGAACTCAGGCGCTCTGCTGCGTGGCAGGCCCTCGCGGGGTTGCTGGAGCAATCGGCGTCTTGCAACCCATCCCCGATCCGCCTTTTCGCCCTTCATGGCCCCGCTCTAAACAGTCTCAGGCCGCAGGCAGCAGCAGCGCCATGCGGTGCAGGGTTTCGCTGGCTTGTCGGTGGCCGTAGAGAAAGCCGGTGCGCGGCCACCATTGCCGCATTTCGCGCAGCATGGGCTGGCATTGGCCCAGGCTGAAGGGCTGCGGCGCTTGCATCAGGCACAGCACGTTGGGTGCGGGCGGGCGGCGGGCGGCCAGCACAAGGCGGGCCGTGGCGCTGGCTTGCAGGTTTTCAAAGGCGGCCTGCTGGCTGCCGCCTTCACCGTACAGGGCAATGAGGCGGCCTTGCGGCGCTGGGCGGGGCGGCGGCTCGCCAGCGGGTGTGTGCAGTCGGGCCATTTCAGCGACGCTGGCCCAGTCAAAGCCAATGCGGCGTCCCTGCGGCGGCTCTGGCGAGTTGTCCGCCAGCGCGGTCAGCAGCGCCAGCACAGGCTCCAGGTGCTCATGGTGGCCGCACAGGTGCAGCGCCCGCACGCTTTCAATGGGCGAGTGCGGCAGCAGGCAGTCGCTGGGCAGCGATTCGGCCACGCCAATGGCGTGGCTGCGCATGGGGCGCGGGCACAGCAGAAAGGCGGTTTCATGCGGGATGCGGTCGCGCTCGGGCGGCCAGTCGAGTTCCGAAACCAGCAGGACGTTGGGGTTTTCAAGCACGAAGGGCGAGGGGCGCATGGCGGGTCTTCAGCTCATCAGCTCTTCGATTTCGCTGGCCGCCACGGGCACGCCGCGCGTGAGCAGCTCGCAGCCTTCGGCGGTGATGAGCGCGTCGTCTTCAATGCGGATGCCGGTGTTCCAGAATTTTTCCGGCGCGGCGCTGCCAGCGCGCACGTAAAGGCCCGGCTCCACGGTGAGAACCATGCCGGGGCGCAGAACGCGGCTGGGCAGGGCACCATCGGCCTGGCGGGGCGCGCCTGGCTCGGCGTAGCTGCCGCAGTCGTGCACGTCCATGCCCATCCAGTGGCTGGTGCGGTGCATGTAGTAGGGGGCATAGGCGCGGGCGGCCACGGCGTCTTGCACGCTGCCGTGCTGGTTGTGCGTGAGGATGCCCAAGTCGAACAGCCCTTGCGTGAGCGTGCGCACGGCGGCTTCATGCGGCTCATTGAAGCGCGCGCCGGGGCGGGTGGCGTCAATGGCGGCCTGCTGCATGGCCAGCACCACGTCATAGAGCGCGCGCTGCGCGGCCGTGAAGCGCCCGCTGGCGGGAAAGCTGCGGGTGATGTCGCTGGCGTAGCCGTGCAGCTCGCAGCCGGCGTCTATCAGCACCATGTCGCCTGGGCGCACGGGCGCGCTGCCGGCCGGGTAGTGCAGCACGCAGGCGTTGGCGCCGCTGGCGACGATGTTGCCGTAGGCCGGAAATTCGGCCCCGCTTTGGCGGAATTCGTGCAGCAGCTCCGCTTCCAGATGGTGTTCGCGCGTGTCTTGCCCCTGCCGCAGCATGGCGGCGCTGCGCTGCATGGCGCGAATGTGGGCGCGCGCGCTGATGGCGCAGGCGCGGCGGATCAGCTCCAGCTCGTGCGCGTCCTTGATCAGGCGCATTTCGTCCAGCGGGGCGCAGGCGTCATGCAGCTCGGCAGGCGCTGTCACGCCCTGCCGCGCGCGGGTGCGCACCTTGCCCAGCCAGCCCTCCACGCGCGCGGGCAGCCCTTCATGCACGGCAAAGGGAAACCACACGGCGCGGCGGTTTTCCAGCAGCGCGGGCAGGCGCTCGTCCAGCTCGCTGATGGCGTGGGCCTCATCCACGCCCAGCGCGGCGGGCGCGGCTTGCGGGCCTAAGCGGATGCCCGTCCAGATTTCGCGCTCTTCATCCTTGGGCTGGCAAAACAGCACGCTTTGGCCTTCGCCCGTCAGCGCCAGCCAGCTGTCGGGTTCGGCAAAGCCGGTGAGGTAATAAAAGTAGCTGTCGTGCCGGTAGGGAAAGTCGCAATCGCGGTTGCGCAAGCGCTGCGGCGCGGTGGGAATGAGAGCCAGGGCCTCTGGCCCGATGTGCGCGGCCAGGCGGGCGCGGCGGCCGGCGTAAGGAGTGCAAGGAATGCTCATGGGGAACGGCAATGCGTGAAGTTTTGGGGCGGGAGTGTAAGAACCTGTGTGAAGCCCATCCAAGGGCGCGAAAAGCGCCGTCTCGCGAGGGCTTGAGACTCGCTTCCCCAACCCCGTCCGCAGCTCCTCATTGCCAGGCTCTGATGCGGCGGCGCTATCTGCCACGCCGGAAAAAGAAGAAAGAGGTGATTAGCTCTTTATTTCATAGCAAGAGCTCCTAGTGGAATCAGCGTAGAACAGCTTTTTCAGCCACTGGATTTGCTTTTTTTGAACTGACGGAAGCGGGAACGGCGTGATCCCCCTATGGCAGTGAAGCCGTCATAGGCATTGATTTCAAAGACAATAAGAATCGTTTGTATAGTTGCATTTAGATGCCGTTTTTCATCAACACATTGGCGCGCAAAGGAGTTTCGCCATGCTCATCTCATCTCATCTCATCCGGCGGCCTGCCATGCGCGCGGGCCTGATCGCTCTGGCGGCCTTGGGCTGTGTGCAGGCCGTGCAGGCGCAGACGGCGCGTGATGACGGCCAGGCCAGCGGCGGCGCAGCCGCCACTCTGCCAGCGGTGACGGTGCGCGAAAATGCGGCGCTGCGGCCCATGGATCTGCCGCCCGCGCATGCCGGCCGGCAGGTGGCCAGCGGCACGCGGCTGGGGCTGCTGGGTAGCCGCGAGGTGATGGAAACGCCCTTTTCCACCATCAGCTACACCAGCGAACACGTGCAAAACATCCAGGCACACGGGCTGGCAGACGTTGTCAGCCGCACAGACCCGGCGGTGTTCAACAACGGCGCGACAGGGATGCTGCTTGAGAGCATGAGCATTCGCGGCTTCAACGTGGCGCACCGCGACATGGCCCTGGGCGGGCTGTATGGGCTGACGCCCTTTTACCGCGTGACGCCGGAGATGTTCGAGCGCGTGGAAGTCCACAAAGGGCCTTCGGCGCTGCTGGGCGGCATGCCGCCGGGCGGCTCGGTGGGCGGCGCGGTCAATCTCGTGCCCAAGCGTGCGGGTAGCAAACCGCTGACGCAGCTGACGGGCGCGTTCATGAACGAGGGCCAATGGGGCCTGCATGCCGACGTGGGGCGGCGCTTTGGCCCGCAGCAGGAATGGGGCGTGCGCTTCAACGCCGTCTGGCGCGACGGCAAAGGCCCCGTCAGGCCGCAAAAGCTGGGCGCGCAGCTGGCGGCCCTGGGGCTGGACTGGCGGGGGGCGCGGGCGCGCTTTTCGGCTGATTTGTTCGAGTCGCGCGACAGCCTGGATGGCGTGAACCGGGGCATCAGCCTGGCGCCGGGCGTGCCGCTGCCGCGCGCGCCCAACCCGCGCACGCTGCTGGCGCCAGACTGGACTTTTGGCAAGTCCAAAGACAGGGCCGTGATCCTGCGCGGCGAGTGGGACGTGACGCCAAACGTCACCCTGTGGGCCAATGCCGGGCAGGGCAAGTTTGATTTCGACTCCATCGCCAGCTCCGTCTATAGGGTGGCCGACACGCAGGGCACGTTCATCAACGACTTCGCCCACCAGCGTGACCAGCGCGACCGGCGTGCGGCCAGCGCGGGGCTGCACGCGCGCTTTGCCACGGGCAGCGTGGCGCACCAGCTGGCGGCCAGCTTTGACTGGCAGCACGAGCAGCGCAAGTTCGGCTTTCTGCTGCGCATGCTCTCCGCGCCGTGGGTCACCAACCTCTATCGCCCCGCATGGGGGCCTGCGGTCAGCCGCGCCTTCAGCAATGCGGCGCTGCCGCCGTCGGGCAACTCGCGCCTGTCCGGCTTTGCCGTGGCCGACACGCTCTCATTTGCCGATGGCCGCGTGCAGCTCACCGTGGGCGCGCGCCGCCAGAAGGTCAGCAGCGCCAGCAGCTCATGGTTCAACCCGGCCGCGCCGTGGACGTTCTACAAATCCAGCGCCACCTCGCCCGCCGTGGCCGTGCTGCTCAAGGCCAGCGAACAGGTGTCGGTGTACGCCAACTACATCGAAGGCTTGAGCGAAGGCCAAAGCGCCCCGCTGGGCACGGCCAATGCGGGGCAATTGTTCGCCCCCTACAAGACCAAACAGCACGAAATCGGCGTAAAACTGGCGCAAGGCGATCTGACGCACACCGTGGCGCTGTTTCAAATCAAACAGCCCAGCGCCTGGACCGACCCCGTGACCAACCGCTTCGCGGCCGACGGCCGCCAGCGCAATCGCGGCCTGGAGTGGAGCGTGACCGGCCAGCTGCGGGCGGGCCTGCGCGTGCTGGGCGGCGCCAGCTGGACGCAGGCCACCCTCACGCGCACCGCTGGCGGCGTGAACCAGGGCAAACAGGCCGTGGCCACGCCGCGCCGGCAAGCCAAGCTGGGGCTGGAGTGGGATGCGCTGCCGGGCCTGACGCTGGCGGGCAACCTGCGCAGCGCCTCGCGCCAGTACATCGACGCGGCCAACACGCTGCACACGCCGGGCCGCACCGTGCTTGATTTGGGCGCGCGCTACGTGCTCCCCACGGCAGGCCGCCGCATCACCCTGCGCGCCGCTATGCAAAACGTGACGAACAAGGCTTACTGGGCCGGCCAGCTCTACTCCGGCCTGGGCGCGCCGCGCACCGTGCTGCTGAGCGCGACGGTGGATTTTTGAAAGCCTGTTTGTAATCTGCCCGTTCGCGCTTTGCGGCCCATCCTGCCTCCGCGCTTTTGCCTTTACGGCCAGACTCTCCAGACTCTGAACATGGCTCTCAAATCACCCGCTTGCGCACCCACAGCACCAGCACTTCGGCGGCGATGACGACGGCGAAGATGGTGATGAGCACCAGCGCCACGCGGTCCCAGTAAAAGAGGTCGATGGCGGTGTTCAGCGCCACGCCGATGCCGCCTGCGCCCACCAGGCCGAGCACGCCCGATTCGCGCACGTTGATGTCCCAGCGCAGCAGCGCCACCGACCAGAAAGAGGGCTTGATGTGCGGCCAGTAGCCGTACCAGATTTGCGCAAAGCGCGTGGCGCCTGCGGCCTGCAAGGCTTCAATGGGGCCGCGCGGGGCCTGCTCCAGCGCCTCGCCCACGAGCTTGCCCACAAAGCCTACCGAGCGCAGCGCAATGGCCAGCATGCCCGCCAGCGGGCCGGGGCCGAAGATGGCCACGAACAGCAGCGCCCACACCAGCGAATTGACCGAGCGGCTGGCCACCAGCAGCACACGCGCCACGAAGTTGAGCAGGCGGTTGGGCGTGACATTGCCCGCCACCATCACGCCCAGCGGCAGCGCCAGCGCCAGTGACAGCAGCGTGCCCAGCGTGGCCATGTGCAATGTTTCCAGCAGGGCGCTGCCCACGGCTTGCCCGAAGTAGCTCCAGTCCACGGGCCACATGCGCCGGAGCATGTCGCCCATTTGCTCGGGCGCGTCGTAGAGGAATTCGGGAATGACTTCCACCGTGCGCGCGGCCTGCACGATGGCGGCCATGATGAAAAGGCCCAGCGCGTAGCGCAGCAGGCGCTGGCCCATGCTGCGCCGCTGCCAGGTTTGCGGCGCGGCGGCTGGCGTTGCGGCAGGTTCAGACATCGAGCGCCTTTCGCACGGCGTTTACCGCCACTTCACCCAGCACGATGATGGCGATGACCGTCGCCAAAATGGTGCAGACAAAACCGTATTCGTAGCGCAGAAAGGCCGAAAACAGCGCCCCGCCGATGCCGCCCGCGCCGACGATGCCCACCATCGTTGAATTGCGCAGGTTGGAATCGAGCTGATACGTGGCAAAGCCCACAAAGCGCGTTGTCACTTGCGGCAGCACGCCAAACAGCACCACGTTGGCAAACGAAGCGCCCGTGGCGCGGATGGCCTCGATGGGCTTGGGTGAAATCTCTTCGATGGCATCGGCAAACAGCTTGCCCACAAAGCCCACCGTGGCCACCACCAGCGCCAGAATGCCCGCCAGCGGCCCGAAGCCCACGGCCTTGACGAACAAGATGGCGCTGATCACCGGGTGCAGCGCGCGGCAGGCCGCAATCAGCGTTCTGCCGGCCAGCCGCAGCGGCGCGGGCGAGAGGTTGGCCGCCGCCATCAGCCCCACCGGCAGGCTCAGCGCCAGCCCGGCGGCGGTGGCCAGCACGGCAATTTGCAGCGTTTCCTTGATGCCTTGCCACAGCTCGTCCATCTTGCCCAGCTCGGGCGGGAACATGCTGGCCAGAAATTTCGCGCCTTGCCGCCAGCCGTCGGCCAGCCGCTCGCCCGATACGCCCATGTGCGCCAGGCTCCAGGCGCAGTAGGCGGCGGTGATGAGCAGCAGGGCCTTTTGCCCCGCGCTCCAGGAAAAGGGGCGGCGCGCGGCCCGTGCAGCCTGGTTCAGTTCAGCCATGCGCGGCCCCCGTAAATCGTGTTCAGGTGCTCGTCCGTCAGCTCGCCCGGCGCGCCGTCAAACACCACGTGCCCGCCGGTCATGCCGATGATGCGGCTGGAGTAGCGGCGCGCCAGCTCCACGTCGTGAATGTTCACCATCACCGGAATGCCGCGCCGCACGCCCTGCTCGTGCAGCAGCTGGATGATTTCGACGGAGGTTTTGGGGTCGAGCGACGAAGTCGGCTCATCGGCCAGCAGCAGCGCGGGCTGCTGCATGAGCGCGCGCGCAATGCCCACGCGCTGGCGCTGGCCGCCGCTCAGGGCATCGGCGCGCTGGCTGGCGAAAGTGGCCAGGCCCACCACTTGCAGCAGCTCGAAGGCTTGCTGAATGTCGGCCTCGTCGAACTTGCGCCGCCAGGCGCGCCAGGCCGAGAGGTAGCCCAGGCGGCCGGTGAGCACGTTTTCCATCACCGTCAGGCGCTCCACCAGGTTGTATTCCTGAAACACCATGCCGATGCGCCGCCGCGCGCGCCGCAAATCGGCGCCCTTGAGCTGCGCCATGTCCACGGCCTGCCCGTCCGCTTGCAGCATGATTTTTCCCGACGTGGGGTCCACCAGCCGGTTGATGCAGCGAATCAGCGTGGATTTGCCCGTGCCCGAAGGGCCGATGATGCTGGTCAGCCCCGTGCCCTGCACGGCAAAGCTGATGGACTTGAGAACCGGCTGGCCGGGGCGGTATTGCTTGACGAGCTGCTCAATGCGCAGCGCGCCGCATGAAGATGGCGTAAGAGTCTGTCCGGTCATTGCAGACGCGATAAAAAAAACGGCCCAGAGGCGGCAGCACGCACTGCGGGCATCAAAAAAAAGAGCGAATTCAGGCGGGTAGAAATGCCGCCTCGCGCAGTTTCCACTAGGACATCACGCTATCAAGAAAATAGCGAGAATCCATGAAAAAGCCCGCCTGGGCGGGCTGTTGATCAGCCGCGTTACTTGCGGGCCGATTGGTTGTACGCATCGCGCGTGAACTTCTCGCCTGCCGCTTCGGCCACCGTGCGCACCAGCTCCCAGTCTTTCTGGTAGGAGATGGGCAAGAAGCGGTCGCCGCCCAGGCCCTTGGCCATTTCGGCCGGCGCGCGGTAGGCGAAAAAGCATTGCTTGATCTTTTCCTGCAATTCGGGCTTGAGGTTGTAGGCGTAGGCGTAGGCGTCGGTCGGGAACATTTCGCTGGTGTAGAGCACGCGGAAATCATCCTTGCCCACGATGCCCCGGTCGGTCATGTGCTCCAGCACGTCGCTGGCAACGGGGGCGGCGTCGTAATCGCCCGTTTTCACGCCCAGGATGGACTGGTCATGCTTGCCGGAATAAACCACCTTGTAGTCCGCATCGGGCGTGAGGCCAATCTTGGGAAAGAGCGCGCGCGGGGCCATGTTGCCCGAGTTCGACGACGGCGAGGTGTGCGCAATGCGCTTGCCCTTGAGGTCTTGCAGCTTCTGGTAGGGGCTGTCTTTGCGGACGATCATTTTCAGATACATGCCCACGGGGCCTTGCTCGTTGCCGCGAATGGCAAAAGGCACCGCGCCCGCCAGATTGACGGCGTAATTCACCGGCCCCGGCGAAAAGGCGGCCACATGCAGGCGGCCCGAGCGCATGGCTTCAATCTGCGCGGCGTTGGACTGCACGGGGAAAAACACGACCTTCTTGCCCACGCACTGCGCCAAATCAGCCATGAAGGGGCGCAGCAGCTTTTCGTACACCGCCGGGTCTTCCACCGGCGTGAAGGCAAACACCAGCGTGCCGGGGTCCTTGAGCTGGCGCGCATCAGTGGGCGTGTCGGCCACCAGGTCTTTGTTGGCGTCGCAGTACTGCGCATCCAGATCGCCCCGGTGCGGGCAGGCATCGGCGGCATGGGCGGGGGCCAGCGCGGCCAGGCCGCAAAGGGCGGCCAGCGCGGCCGCGCAAGAAGAAGCAAGGGAAAAAGCCCGGGGCTTGAAAGCAGTCAGGTTCATTCGGAAAAAACCGGGAAAAGAAAAAGGGCGTGACTATAGGCCAGCGCATGAAACAGCGCATGAAGCATGCGTACACAGCGGCGGGCCGCCATGCCGGATGAAAGCCGGTTTCAGGGCATATATCCAATGAAAGGAAAATATTTTCATGTTTTCCTGCATAGAATATTCATTCCATTTTCATGGAATGCCATTGAAAATCAAATAAATCAATATGGAACGCGATTTTATTTGATTTTTGAAAATCAGGCGCATTGATGCTTGATATTTGAATGGCATTTGGTTTTTCCTGTTTTCAAACCTGCATCAGGAAGACTGACTTCATGGCGCCTTTTGCCCTCGCCCGCACCCGTCCCTCGCCCTTGCGGCCCGCCCACGCGTAAGCCCAGGCACAAGCCAAAACGCAGCAGCAGACGCAGCAACGGGCGCAGCAACAAACGCAACAGCAGCCCCAGCCTCAGCCCCAAACGCAGGCTGAAGAACAAGCCACCCCGCCGGGCAAATCAACCTCACGCGCAAGCGCCCGCAAGATGCGCCGCACGTGCTGGGCGAAGCGGCGCTGGGTTCATGGGAGCAGCGCCGCGCCACCGTGGACGTGAACCGCTGCCTGCTGGCCGATGGCAGCCTGGGCGTGCGCCTGATTGCCAGCCAGGCCAATCGCGAATATTTCTTCCGCACCGCGCACCGCAAAAACACCACGCTCTACGGTGTGGCCGAGTGGTAGGCGGCGCGTGGCGGCTGGGCGGCCGCGTGCCCGCCGCCCGCGTGAGCCAGGGCGGCTACGCCATCTGGGACGCCATGCTGGCCTGGCAGCCCAACCCGCGACAGATGCGCACACAAACACAAAAAAAGGAGCGAAAAAACAGACGCCAAAAACCCGTCTTGCGCACCCTCTACTAGGACATCATGCTATGAATAGAGGAGCAAAATAAGCCGCGCATGCAGTCAGCGCCAGCAGGGCGCAGACTGCGGTCACCGAGTCATCTGGCGCGATGCCCAGCGCACAGTGCCGGGCTTGGCGGCACCCAGCAAGCGAAACAGCGCGAAAACCACGGCGTGTGAATCAGGCTGGCTCTGTCTTCGCGATGTCACCGCGCAAGCCCGCCCTCCCGGCGGCAGCGTCAAAAGGCGCTGGCTGTGCCGGAGCGCAGCAAGCACAGCCAGGGCTGCCTGCAAAGCCTGCTGCGCGATTGCGGCCACGCAGGTCAGTGCACAGGGCGTCAAAAACATCCTTGGCGAGCATGTGACGGTGCAGATAGCCAGGAGAGGCGAACTTCACGCATTCAAGGTGAAACCCAAGCGCTGAATCGTTGAGCTCTGCTTGGTCTGGCTGAAAATTTCTGGCTCTCTTGATCAAAGGCCTTTGAACAGGCTCCGAGCAAAGCAGGGCGCAGGAAAGCGCAAGACGCTGTTGCAAACCGTTAAGCTTCAAGCTCTTTTGTTTTTCATTTCGGGAAGTTCGCATGACATCCAGCCAAACCGCCACTCATGCCTTGCCTTCGTACCTCAATCCGGAGCGTCTGGGGCCGTGGGGCATTTACCTCACGCAAGTCGATCGCGTCACGCCTTATCTGGGTCCCTTGTCCAAATGGGTGGAAACGCTCAAGCGCCCCAAGCGCGCGCTGGTGGTGGATGTGCCCATCCAGATGGATGACGGCAGCATCGCCCACTTCGAGGGCTACCGCGTGCAGCACAACACCAGCCGCGGCCCCGGCAAGGGCGGCGTGCGCTTTCACCAGGACGTGACGCTGTCGGAAGTGATGGCGCTGTCGGCCTGGATGTCCATCAAGAACGCCGCCGTCGGCGTGCCCTATGGCGGCGCCAAGGGCGGCATCCGCGTCGATCCGCGCAAGCTCTCGCAAGGCGAGCTGGAGCGCCTCACGCGCCGCTACACCAGCGAAATCGGCATCATCATCGGCCCGACCAAGGACATTCCCGCGCCTGATGTGAACACCAACGAAAAAATCATGGCCTGGATGATGGACACCTACTCCGTCAATCTGGGCGAAACCGCCACCGGCGTGGTCACTGGCAAGCCCATTTCGCTGGGCGGCTCGCTGGGCCGGCGCGAAGCCACGGGCCGGGGCGTGTTCACCGTGGGCGTGGAAGCTGCCCAGCGTCTGGGCCTGAGCGTGCCCGGCGCGCGCGTGGCCGTGCAAGGCTTTGGCAACGTGGGCGGCATTGCGGCCAAGCTGTTTGCCGAAGCGGGCGCGCTCATCGTGGCCGTGCAAGACCACGGCGGCAGCATCGCCAATGCCAAGGGGCTGGATGTGCCCGCCCTGCTCGCGCACGTGGCGCAAACCGGCAGCGTCGCGGGCTTCAAAGGCGCTGAAGCCATGGATGCCGCCGATTTCTGGGCCACCCCTTGCGACATCCTCATTCCCGCCGCGCTGGAAGGCCAGATTACCGCCGCCAACGCCGGGCAAATCAAGGCCAAACTGATTGTGGAAGGCGCCAACGGCCCCACGGTACCGGCCGGCGACGACATCCTGAAAGACAAGGGCGTGCTTGTCGTGCCCGACGTCATTGCCAATGCAGGCGGCGTCACGGTCAGCTACTTTGAATGGGTGCAGGACTTCTCCAGCTTCTTCTGGACGGAAACCGAAATCAATGAACGCCTGGTGCGCATCATGAAAGAAGCCTTCACCAGCGTGTGGGACGTGGCCCAGCAGCACAAAGTCACGCTGCGCACGGCCGCCTACATCGTGGCCTGCACGCGCATCCTGCAAGCGCGCGATCTGCGCGGCCTCTACCCCTGAAGCGCAGCCGGCGCATCGCACGCCAATAACGAAAAACGGGGCGGCAACATCCGCCCCGTTTTTCATTTCAGCCAGGCGTCCGAACGCTCAATCGCTCAAGTGCCTTGGCGCAGCCTGAATGGGCTGTCATGAATGCCGGAAGCGACTTTGGAGGCCTGTTTGCGATCTGCCCGCGCGAGGTCAAGTCACTCACCGCGAAACGCCGGAACAGAAAAGAAAAAGCGGCCTCAAGGGCCGCTTTTCTCATCAAACGCGCCTGTCCCTATTCAAAAAAAAAAAAA
>NZ_JARVII010000041.1:0-11394 GCF_029813755.1 Ottowia cancrivicina
CGCTCGCTGACATGGCGGCAGACCTTTATGCCAATGGAGCGGCCGGGGCCATGATGGGCGGAGCGGGAGCCGCAGCGCTTGGGCGGCTCAATCGCATGCCGGGGCTGGGCAGGGATGTGGGGGCGGATGTAGCGGCGCTGTATCGTGGCATCCGCAACCCCTTCAGACAGGAAAGAACATCACCGGGGAATATTGGAAATGACATTCCCATATCTGGCGGGCATGGCCTGCGAAGTTCTGCATATGGCGACCCAGAACGTATGGTTCATGGAGTCGCAAGCGGCAGGGAGTTTGACCCGACGCAAGCAGGCGGACCTGTGCGCAATCTGTCCACCGAAGGCGTTCGCATTACAAATCGGGGAATTGACGTCGTGGAAAGACATGTCTCAAGATTTCAACCAGATGAAGCCAACAATTTCATGATCGAACGGCTCAGAAGGATTGCTCAAGGCTCACTGGAACCAACGGAGTGGGACTTGAATTACTACACGCATGAATTGAGGGAATATGTCAGATACAGGCGTTTGGGTTGGGAATCAGGTATTCCAAAGGACCCAATGGAAGCTCACAGATTATGGAACAATGCTCACACAGCCACACTGGAAGATTATGGATTGAATGGCGATATGCTTTACCATCCTGAGGTGACACATGCTAAAGCCTGGTGAAATATTACTCCTTAGATTAATTCGAGCCAATAATGGGAAATTAAACTTTTGTACTCTTGACAGAGCGGCTTGGAGGAATGGTTGGCGCGATCTGGACGAACGGCAGGTATTTGATGCGACTTATTCATTAATTGATAGAGGGTACGTTGTTGCGAAAGGAGAAAATCCAGGGATGCCCAACTACTGGATAACGGATTCTGGTATGAAAATTCTCCAAGAATTTGTTGAAAATAAATTATGACGGGATGATAATAGATGTGTGTATTAGCTGTCATCGTGCTACTGGAAATGACATTGAACACATATTGTGCAATCAGGGGCGTTATCTTAAGGTTTGTTGTTTGTTTTTCATTATTGGCAAAAGGAAATTCACCATTCATTATGTCTAATATCAACGAATCCAATCATTTGACATCAGCAATCTTTAGGCGAAAATCAGAATTAGAGTAATGAAACACCGCATAAAACGATTTTTATCAGCGCAATTGAATTGCATCAGTCGCTGTCACTGAAGATGGATTTTCCATACTCTCTGTCGGTGGGCGCAGGCTGATTATTCATGGCGATCACACTTCCGTGCCGGTCACTCCAGAAATAGGGCGTGAATTGGCCCGCCAAGGGTGGCGTTGGTCTTCGCATACCCATCCGGGCAGTGAACGGAATGTATTAAGATCTTCAGAAGGAGATAGAGCCTTATTGGAAGCAATGGGACAGCAATGGAGTGTATTATTTAATAATGAAGGCAGACGCCGGATATTTACCCCGGATGGGGATAGTCTGGAAGGATGGCAGCCATGACAAAAAAAATTCGCAAGCTGAGTTTGAAGGAAATGGAACCCATTGCGCGAGAAGCTACACGAAGCGCTTTGAAAAATTATGTTTGGGAAAAAGAAAAAATGAAAAATCTGACGCTTGGTTCAGGTTTTGAAGGTGATTTTGGTATTTTTGAATTATATCTTGCGGGAAAACGCCCAGAAGATGCTGTTGTATTAACAGAAACTTTAGTTAACAGACTAACGGGCGAAGTTTCAGTCAAGGTTTTTCTTCCGAAGAAACCGGAAGTGAGTAACCCGCCCGCATGAATGACTGGCCATCCGCTAGACCAATGCAGCCGCTACGCATGCGCCAGCGCTGGATATGAGTTTTTCATGGCGACTATGGCAAATAGATCATTCTGTCAGCGGCATGGCTTTGAGGTGAAGCCCCAGGCGCTGGATTGTGGAGAGAGCTTTTGCCTGGCTGAGCCAATCGAGAAGATTGAGCAAGGGCTACGAGGTCAGCGTGACTTCAGCTGAAGCGTTCGTCAGGATCGCTTGCATTTGGTGCATGGCCGGGCTTTGGGGATAGCTTTGAAGATAGGCTCTCAGGCTTTTAAAAAGATGGACTATGGCCGCCCACAGCGAATCAAACAGGCGCGCAGGCAAGCGCATGAATGAACGCATTGGCAGATGTTCTGGCGGGCGCTTTCATGGGCGTTTTTACAGGCGTTTTCGAGAACGTTCTTGCGGGCGCGGGCCAGCCCCCCGCGCTGAAAGCGCCGCATGAAGCCCCAGACTGCAGGCGCGGGGTTGCTGGCGTGGCTGGCGGCCTGGGTGGCAGGCACGGCCTGTCAGGTGCTGGCTGCCTTGCCTGTGCCGCCGCAGTGCAGCGGTGCGGCCTTGGCGCTGGCCGTGGCGGCGGCTTTGGCATCCGGGTTGTTGCGCCGCTTGCGGCATGGCCGTTGGCTGCCAGCGTTTGAGCCGCTGGCGCTGGCCCTGCTGGTTTTTTCCGGCGCGGCGGCGGGCTGGGGTTCGGCGGGCGCGCACATGGCCGCCCGCATGGCGCAGACGCTGCCTGCCGCAGCGCAAACGGGCGATGTGCGGCTCACGGGCATCGTCGCCGCCATGCCGCAGCGCGGCCCCACGGGTCTGCGCTTTGTGCTGGAGGCTGAAAGCGCCGCCACATGGCCCGGCAACACACCTCTGCACGTTCCCCGGCAACTGCAACTGGCCTGGTTCGTGCCGCCGGGCAGCGCCGCACCTGCGCTGCGGGCAGGCGAGCGCTGGCAGCTCACGGCGCGCCTGCGCCCGCCGTATGGCGAGGCCAACCCGAATGGCTTTGACGCAGAGCTTTGGCTGTGGCAGCAAGGCATACGCGCCACCGGCTCGGTGAAAGACGCCGCCAGCGCCCGGCGGCTGGCGGGCACGCTTGCGCATCCCGTTGAACAGCTGCGCCAGTCGCTGCGCGACCGCCTGCTGGCGCGGCTGGCAGGGCAGGGCGGGGATGCAGCGGATTCCGGCAGGCCAGCCCATGCGCCGGAAGCAGCGGCGGAGGAAGAAGCAGATGAAGAACTGGCGGATGAAGGCCGCGCCCCTGACCGCCCGTCTGACCGCGCCCCTGACCGCGCCTTTCTCGCGGGCATCGTCGCCGCGCTGGCCGTGGGCGACCAGAACGCCATCAGCCAGGACGGCTGGGACGTGTTCCGCGCCACGGGCGTGGCGCACCTGATGAGCATCTCCGGCCTGCACATCACCTTGTTTGCCTGGCTGGCGGCTGCCGCAGTGGGCGGACTGTGGCGCGCCAGCGCGCGGCTGGGCTGGCGCGCGTGCCTTGTTGTCAGCGCCCCGGCGGCGGCGCTGACCGGCGGCGTGGCGCTGGCGGCGGGCTACGCGCTGCTCAGCGGCTGGGGCGTGCCCGCGCAGCGCACCGTGCTGATGCTGGCCGCCGTGGCGCTGCTGCGGCTGGCGGGCTTGCGCTGGCCCTGGCAAGCCACCTGGCTGACCGCTTGCGCTGCCGTGCTGGCGCTACAGCCGTGGGCGCTGCTGCAACCGGGCTTTTGGCTCAGCTTCGTGGCCGTGGGCATGCTGTTTGCCAGCGACGGGCCGGCGGGCGGCTTTGCCTCCGGGGCGGATGAAGCGCCCGGCCTGTGGCGCCGCGCGCGGCGCTTTTTGCGTGAGCAGGCGCGCATCACGCTGGCGCTGACGCCGCTGGGGCTGGTGCTGTTCGGGCAGGCCTCCGCCGTGGCGCTGGCGGCCAATCTGCTGGCCATTCCGTGGGTCACCTTCATCGTCACGCCGCTGGCGCTGGGCGGCATGGTGTGCCCGCCGCTGTGGCACGCGGCGAGCTGGGCGCTGGAGCCGCTGGTGGTCTGGCTTCAGTGGCTGGCCGGCTGGCCCTGGGCCAGTCTCACCCTGCCCGCCGCCCCCGCCTGGATGGGGCTGGCCGCCGTGGCAGGCGGCCTGCTGCTGGCCCTGCGCTGGCCGTGGAGCTGGCGCATGGCGGGCCTGCCGCTGCTGCTGCCCCTGCTGC
The DNA here is from genome assembly GCF_029813755.1 of Ottowia cancrivicina. Lineage (NCBI taxonomy): Bacteria > Pseudomonadati > Pseudomonadota > Betaproteobacteria > Burkholderiales > Comamonadaceae > Ottowia > Ottowia cancrivicina. The sequence goes on from NZ_JARVII010000041.1 coordinate 3,957, forward strand.
TGTGGCAGCCGCCGCGCCCCGCGCCCGGCCACTTTGATTTGCTGGCCGCTGACGTCGGGCAGGGCGGCGGCGCGCTCATCCGCACCGCGCGCCACGCACTGCTGTATGACGCCGGCCCGCGCTACAGCAGCGCCAGCGACGCGGGCCGCCGCATCCTCGCGCCCCTGCTGCAATCCCTGGGCGAGCAGCCAAACGGCATCCTCATCAGCCACCGCGACAGCGACCACGCCGGCGGCGCAAAGGCCCTGCTGGCCGCCGCCCCGCGCGCCTGGCTCATGGCCTCGTTTGACGACGCCGCCCTCACCGGCGCACGCCGCGCCCTGCGCTGCCAGGCTGGCCAAAGCTGGACGTGGGACGGCGTGCAATTTGCCGTGCTGCACCCCCTGCCTGCCGACTACGCCCGCGCCCGCCAGCAGCCTGATGGCGCGGGCGGCAACGCCCTGAGCTGCGTGCTGCGCGTGACGGCCCGCAATGGCCGCGCTGCCCTGCTCACCGGCGACATTGCCGCCGTGCAAGAGCTGGATTTGGCTGCCCGCGCCCGTCAGGGCGCCGCCGCCAGCTTGCGCGCCGACCTGCTGCTCATGCCCCACCACGGCAGCCGCCACTCATCCACCGACGCCTTTTTGCAAGCCGTGCGCCCCGTGCACGCCATCGCCCAGGCTGGCTGGCGCAACCGCTTCGGCCACCCCGCCCCGCAAACACTGGCGCGCTATGCCCGCCACGGCATCGCCGCCACCTCTACCGCCTACTGCGGCGCAGCCCTCTGGCAAAGCTGGCAGCCCGCGCAACTGCAATGCGAACGCCAGCACGAAAAATGGCAATGGCCCTGGCGCACGCGGCCTGAAAAAGAAGATGAAGCCCTGCAAACCCTGGAAGCAGGCGTTGGAAAACGCCTGACGGGCAAGCGGCCCAATAAAACAGATGGCGCTCGTCACCCACTATCATCTGAGATGCTCCAGAAAGAAGAGCAAATTCAGACCTCAAGAAACCCCGGTAGCGCGCGGTTCTCTAGGACCTATTGCTATCAATCAAATAGCAAAAAGGTAAAATAGGCCGCGAGCCGCCCTAGCCAGACAAGACAATGGAAAATGCCCTGTGCGCCCATGCTGATTTTTAGATTCAACGCTTGAAAGGGTTGAAATGATGGAAAAACGCAAAATGATGGCTGCCGCGTTGTTGCCAGCCATCATGATTGTTCTTGTTGGATATCTGTCTTTTCGCCTTCATGAGGCAAATGAATATCTCAGGGATAGGATTTATTATTCCTCCGTAAGATTGAATGATTATTTGATGTTGATGCGCGTCATGAAGAAGGAACATCCACCGGAACGGGATTATGTAAAAAGATTCAATATCATGTTGAACGCAGAATTGTCTTTTGTGGAACATGATTGGACCTGGTTTTTTGATGGCGATGATGACGGAAAAAGATTTGCCCAATGGATTTGCCGCTCGGCAGATGGATTTTTGCAGGCCGATAGCAATTTTCTGGAATCAGCGACGCCGGAGCAATTGAAAACCGTCCGGTTGAAAATGAAATGCAAGGCAAAAACGGAGATTTGATATGTTCGCACTCAGGAACCTGACGCTGGTCTATTTTTTTTGCTTTTTTGTTTGCGTACTGCTGAATTTCATTACTGACGGGGCTTTCATGACGACAAGGACGGGGGCGCTGTTGTTTCAGGCACTGAGTGTCTCGTTTATTTGTGTGGGTTTTCTCTGCACTTTTATTTTCATTTGCTTCAAGTGTCCGCATTGCGGAAAGAGAGCCTTGGAAACGGAAGGCGAAGACCTCTTCCATTTTTTTGGGAGAAGACGCAATTATTTTGCATTCCGGTGCGTGAATTGCGGCGCGCCGCTTGGAGCCAGTTCAAAGTCTGGCGGCAAAAAGTAAATCGCGGATGGGCTTTGCGGCCCGATGGCGGCTTGGGCGCGACAGCCCCGCAGCGGCCCGTTAATTCGCTACTGATTCAATAGCAGCAAAGCCCGTCAAACCGTGCGATAGAGGCGTTTTTAGGGCCTTTTATTTGCTCCTGAAAACGTAGCGCATCGCGCCCGGCCCGGGCTGGCGCAGGCCAAAAAAACGCCTGACGCAGCAGCGTCAGGCGCATGGCAGTCATGCCGCGCGGCGGATGCCTGCCGCCGCGTTCAGTGTTTGCCGCCGTGGCTTTCGCCGTGATGGCCTTTGCCGCCGCATGCCTTATGGGGGCTGTGCTTGGGGCCGTGGCCGTGGCCGCGCGCGGTTTGCTGGTCAAAACCTTTTGCTGTTCGGCGCTGAGCTGGCTGTAGAACTGTTTGATGGCCTGGTTGCGGGCGGCCATGCGGTTTTGGCGTTCGGTTTGCATGGCTTGCATGCGGTCGAGGCGCTTGGGTGTGGTCAGGCGCTCGAGTGCATTCCGGCCAGCGCCTTGTTCCGGCTGGCGGGCGGGCGGCTGCATGGCGCTGACAAGCTGGTTCCACGCGCCTTCTTGCGCGCTGATGATTTGCAAACGCTGCTTGAGATCGGCCATGCGTTTGGCGTGGCGTTCTGCACGGCGTTCGGCATGGCGGTCTGCTTCGCGCGGGTTTGCGCGTTGTTCGCTGGCCTGGGCCGATGCTTCGCCCGATGCGGGCATGGATGTTTGCGCCGTGGCGGCGGCTGCGGCAGCGGCCATCAGGGCAACGGCCAGCCAGGATTTGCTGCGTTGGAGCATGGTGCGTTTCCTTTCGTCAGAAGGTTTCATGAAGAAGATGAAATGCCGCCGCCGGTTTTTGCAGTGCGGCATGCCTGCCAGTGTGTCGGGCGCATGTTTCGCGCAGCGCGCGGGATTGAAGTTTTTTAAATGCCGCCGTTTGCGCAGCCATGAAAAAGCCCGGCGCGGGCCGGGCTGGTATTCTTTGACGACCTGTGCGCCTTGCAAAGAGTCTTGTGTGATTACTCAAGAGAAAATGACTTTTTTAAGTGCTGGTTACACTTTAAGGCTTTCAATGAGTCACGACTACGATGATAACCCAAGCCCCAACGATGGGCATATTCATCAGCTAGCAGATATCACAAGAAAGATGCCAATTTGTATGGAGGCAATTTCTATAAATTACTTCGGGTGCCGCTGAAATTGAAAATGAATGGAGTGCATGAGTACCTGCTGGCAGTTCAAATAGATTTAATTAAGTTAAATCTTGTGGACTGGCGGTCTATTTATTCAAACAGTGTTGAATATAAAAATTTAAAGAGAGGTTTTTGAAACATTTCTCTGAATTCGCCTTAAATGTTGGCCCGGATGATCTGCTGGATCTTATGTTGGAAAATGGTGCAAGAGTTAATGTAAAAAAGAAGAGGATCAGTTGATATTTCTTGCTCTTTTCCCTATAGGAAAACTGGATTTTCTTCGGTTCGCATGTGGAGGCCAATCATAGCCGCTGGGGCTAATGTGAACATCTTTTGTTCTACTGGATTGAATCTGTTAATGATGGCTATAAATAATGACGCTTTTGTGCATGCTGTAATTTTGTTGAATGCCGGCGCAGATCAGTGGATTCGATCTGAGGCATTGAATTTAAATGCAATAAAATTTGTGCTATCACAAAAAAGAATAGTTTTATTAAAATAATGAGGAGCTTTATTGGTTATCAAGAATTGTAATTTTGTTATGTCTCATTAAACATTAATCAATTGTCATGTCTGTTTAAATAATATTGGAGAGTGCTGTGATAATTGCCAGAATTAATGAGTTTGATGTATTCATTAAAGATGTGACTACTTATCCGGATTGGATTGGAGTAGATGTTTCCGATAAATTGGCTTGCAATAGTTATGGAGACACTTTGTTGCATGTGGCTGCGTGTCAGGATAGGGTTGACATGATTGAAGAGTTATTGAATCATGGAGTTCCTATTAATAAAAAAGGAGAGCATGGGTATACAGCTTTGCATGAGGCGGTAGAACAAGGAAGCTATTTGTCCGCGCTGTATTTGATAAAAATGGGAGCTGATCTATCTATATTGAATGATTTTGGACAGAAACCTTTAGAGCTTCTTGTCATAAAATGATAAGCGCTGGGCCTGATAGCCGAAACCGACGAGAAGGGGCAAATGACCAAGGCCTACGGCTTCAACTCGGTAGCGGCCCAGCAGGGCCTGTGGAGCACTGATCCGGTGTGGCAAGTCGAAACGCCAGGCGGCAGCCTGACGGACCCAAAGGCGCGCTATGACTGGCTGCACACGGACCATTTGGGAACGCCCATATTGGCGACGACGAAAGAGGGGCAAACCAGCTGGAAGGCCATCGCAGAGAGCTTTGGCGCAACGCAAATCAGTATGGTTTGGCGGAGAGATGGGTGTTACGGCTCATGCACTTTTTGGGGCTTGATATAGTTTTGGGTCCCTTTTGAATGTGAACACGGAGGAGGCATGTCCTTATGTCCGAACCTGTTTGCGGGTTGGGCAAGGGCTCCAATTGACGGCAGGACTTAAAGGAGTTGCTGTTTTATGCGGAGGACCTCATTGCGGTAAAAATTTATCCGGGTTCAGCTGCTCCTTATTAGGGAAGTTACTTTTCTGGGGAGCATTTCAGGATCAATATCGCGCGCCGACGGAAAAGGGGTTTGTGGCGCTGGAAGCGGAGTGGGATACGACGGAAAGTCAGTTGGATTAGGGGCGTCCATTGCTATTGAGAGATGTTATATGCACGTGGCATCTTATGCTTGCAAGAACACGCCTTGTGAATGCAAGGATTTGAAATCATGCGATTGCCCTAGGTAATGAAAAAAGATTCTGGTTATTCGTTGATGGGGTCGATTGGTTTTTCCATGCTGATTGCTGCCCTTGCGCTGACTCCATTCAATGGAAGTATCGGCTTGTTTGTCAAGAGATTTCTGGTGATTTCTGGCTCTTTGTTATGTGCTATGTCAACCCTGTTGAGGTTTATAAAATTCAGGTCGCTTATTTTTGAGGCGCAAAGTCAGATGCTAAGTCAAATATGGATTGACTACAGAATAAGATTCCTGCTCATTTTGCAAATTATTTTCGCGTTGATTGCTTTGTTTGTTCTGGATGTAAGTATATTCTTCAGGATATGGATAGGGGGATTTTCGGATCATTGGTTTGGCTTGTCTTGTTTTGCCTATTTAAATGTATGAAAAGGCAGGAATGAGGGCTCTGGCTCTAGGTTGGATGCTGGGTTAATGTTTGGTATGGGAGCAAGTGCAGAAATATTAGTAAAAGAAAAATTATCCGATAGATGCAAAAATAATTTTTACGGGTTGATGCTTGCTGCTGTCATGGGCGCGTGAATCATGCTGATGGTTTGCGATGGCAGATAAATAACCTGAAAAAAGCCAGCTACCACTACATGGTCGCAGACCGTCCGGGAATGCCCGTGTTGGCGCTAATAAAGCAGGCGAGACAACGCGGAAAGCGAACTACGAGGCTTTCGGCAAAGCCAGAATTTACCTGTCCTCGACGGCGCAAATTAACCTGAGGCTGCCGGACCAATACTTTGATACGGAAACGGGGCTGCATCAGAACTGGAACCGGGACTATGCGCCAGGTATTGGCAGGTATATACAGGCGGATCCCATTGGGCTGGTGGGGGGATTGAATGTTTACCAGTATACATATAACGATCCTTTCAAATATATTGATCCGTCAGGAGAAATTCCAGTTGTGCCAATCATCTGGGGGGGTATTTGCGGTGCGTAGCGCGATGCACGGCGCGCGCAACGGCGTGGGATGCCCTGACAGGAGAGATTGACTGTTGGCATGACACGCTGCAAGATAATGTCAAGGGATGCGCAATGAGTTGCGCTAATCCGTTGAATTATTTTAAATTAACAGCAGTCAAGAATGCAAGACAGCAAATTAGTAAATGGTATTCGACTAGGAAGAGAGCAAAAGAAGCTGCAAGAAGAAAAGGAATAGGGTCTAATAATTGGTCAGATGCTTATGGCAAAGACGGGAATTTTCATGACAAAATCATGACAATAAGAATAAACAAAATGTAAATTATAGATGGGGTAGAAAAAATGAAGCGAACAGACCAATACACTGAGGAAGCATTGAAAGCAATAGCCAGAATCGCCATCATTGATAGTCGTAGAAGTAGATTTATTGAGTTTGCTTCGACATCAAAAGGAATAGAAAAGTGGTTAAAGGATCTGGATCATTTTGAAAATTATATCAATATGCGTAAAGCTATCAGTTTTCAAGATAGCAGGCAGGTTTTTGGTTTTGTAAAAAATAACTTTTGCGCAGATGATTCTGGATTCGCTATTTCCACGCAAAGCGAATATAGAAGAGGAGTGTTTGGGAGAATGGATAACATAATTTCCGATTTGCTTGGGTCAGGAAATGGATCCTTCTTGCTGATAAATAAAAAACAGCAGTTTTGTTTATACTTGGGTGAAGATGTAAGGTCAAATTTTATTTGGATGACGAGAATATAGAATTACTTCACCTTAAGACGAAATCAACCTGAGGCTGCGGGACCAATACTTTAATGCGGAAACGGGGCTGCATCAGAATTGGAACCGGGACTATGCGCCAGGCATTGGCAGGTATATACAGGCGGATCCGATTGGACTGGCGGAGATTGAATGTTTACCAGTATGCCTATGGGAATCCAATGGTTTACATGGATACAGAGGGGAGATATGGCATCCTTGGTTTTCTTGGGGGAGTTGGAGTGAATCTTTCGTTTCAAGTTATTGGCGCTATGATACAAGGAGCTAGTATTACAACGGCACTGAAGTGTATTAATGTGACTGATGTTATTGTAAGCGGGGCGATGGGAGCCTTAGGACCCACATTTTTGTCTCAAATCATACTCAGGAAACCGGGTAATTTCGCAATGAATGCATTTAGAAAAGAAGTATTCAAAGAAAGTACGACTGCTGTTAGATGGATGTATGAGAGCTCTGAGTATTTTACTCGTTCTATTCCGGCAGGTTTCGCAATAAAGAAAGCAATGCCTGATATGCGTATAGGAGGAGATGACTGTGAATGTGAAAAATATAGTTTTGGAGGCCTTTTGGGAGAGATTTTTCATTAAATTTTAAGGCGATAAAAATGTTTGCGAAGCTCTCTCTTTTCATCATAATATTTTCATGTGCGTTTCCGCAATATGCTGGAATCGTTCCGCAATATTAAGGGTTATAGTGATACCTACGCCGATTGCCTGTCATATTGTTGGCGCTCTATTTGTTGAAAGCAGCGGTTTGTCGCTTGATGCCGATTTACTGATTGGAGAGTTGTTTATGGGGTTTGTACTGTATTTTGTTATATGGATTAGTACCAAGGGTTGAATGTTAATCCGGATGTTAAAATCAAGTATAAATGTAAAATAAATAGTTTTTGTATTTGTTATTTGCTCCAGCGCCGCTACAGCCGCAACCCGGCGGGCCACATCACACGCATCGAAAGCGAAGAAGGCGCCAGCGCCTACACCTACGACCGCCTGGGC
>NZ_JARVII010000042.1:0-11192 GCF_029813755.1 Ottowia cancrivicina
GCGCGCTTTGCGCCCATCTTCCAGCGTCATGGAGCCAGAAGCGCTGCATGAAATCATGGTTAGCTTATGCGTCCAGTCCCAGCGGCTAATTTGCCACGCTTTTGAGAAATAGCGCCGCACTGTAGCGGCGTCCGGATGAAATGTATTGCAATCCGGCTCCCCTAATCCCTTTTTGCTCTCACTATAACGTTCCACCTGAATGGTCTTGATGGGCGGCAGTGACGAGGGGCATAGCGTGATCGTGTCGTCTGCAAAGTCCTCTTCCAATATATCTACGCAGGCATCATGAACAGGCATTTCTTGGGCCAAGGACAAAGCGCTAGGCGTCAGAATGAAAGGCAGGCAGACTAGCCATTTGGAATTCATGATGATCTATCTCCATCGAACTGTCAGCGCTTCCGAACCTGTTTTGCGGAAAACTGTTAGTTGAAGCTTGTGCATGTCATGGTCTCTAGAAAAAATTGCCTTCACGCTACGCATGGATGCAATTGTTGGAACAGCCGCCTGTTACCAAAATGGCGGGAAATCGCAATCCGCTTCGGGGCAATATAAATAAAAATCCTGTTCAGGCTGCCCTTCAATCACAACACTCGCAGAACGGTTGGCACTGATGCCCCAATACGCTTTACGTCCGTCCTCCAGTATCATTGAGCCATAGACCCTGCATGAAATCCATGTAAGTTTGTGGATCCAGTCCTGCTCATTAATAAACCGCGCTTTTGAAAAATAACGCCTTATTGTCGCCACATCTGGCCTAAACGTATCACAATCTGGTTCCCCGGCTTTTTTTCCATCGCCACGGCTGCCTTCAATATGAATGGTTTTGACTGGGGGCAATGGAGAGGAACAAAGCAGAATCGTGTCTTCGGCAAAATCGTCCTCCATGCTTTCTACACAGGAATCAGAAACCTGCTGGGCTGGTGACGAGACGCTGAAGGCCAGAATGCCTGACAAACAAGCAGTCCAGCCGAAAAAGCGTATTCTGCCCAATACAGGCTTCATGCAAACGAGCAAGCTACTCTCCTAACCAAAATGGATGGAAACGGCAATCAGGACAATAAAGATGAAAAGTCACAGGCGCCGGACCTTCGATGTCTATTGTGCCTATTGCCGATGCGCGCACATGCCACGAACCTTTGCGGCCGTCCTTGAAAACCACCGTTCCCGATACATAACAGGAAACCCAAGTCAGCTCATGAGACCACGCTTGCTGGCTCACGGATTTCGCTCTCGAAAAAAAGCGATATATTTCAGGGATGCCTGGCCTGAATGAATTGCAGTCAGGCTCTCTTTCCACTCCATCGCCGTGATGATCGGTTATGTCAATATGCGCCATGGGCGGCAGCATGACATCACACATTTCAGGCTCAAAGTTTTCATCATCCGCAGGAATGCAACTTGCATGACAAACACTGGCGGCAAGACAACTTGCTGCCAGCATGCTGCGGATGATGCCTAGCGCATGGATTTTTACCATTTTGCTGTGCTGGCTTCAGTGATATTCTTGTAAGAAATTTCTGGATGCCTGAACACTTCGGAGTCAGGAATCCTGTACTCCTTTTTCAACTGTTCGATCAGCCAGCGCAAGGACTCATTTTGCGCATCAGTAACGATTTCAAACTTGACCTTTTTCTGATCAATATTCGGTCCTTTGGGAAATGAATCTCCAACCAGCTCAATCCCTATGGAATCCTTGTTGGATGGATATCGAACGCCAGCTTGTTTGACTATTTCACGCTTGTTTTCGGCTTTTGCGTTGAATTTGTGATTCAATTTCGTTTCTCCCGGTGAACATGTCTGTTCATGTGCACAACGGCTTTTGAGTGTTCCAACATGATTGCATGTTTTATTCAGTGAAGCTGTCTGGTAAATGGTTCCATCCTTGTCAATCAGAAAATGAGCGCCATAGGCATTGTCCTTTGCATAATTATTCAGGGTAGATGAAACTGTGGGCGAATCTGTCTGATGAATTACCAACCCATTCACCTCGGGCATTTCCTTGCGCTCAATCTTCGGGCTGATGGTTTCGCGCCCTGCCGCCGTTTTCAGCAGCACTCTTTCATGCTGGACGTGGCCTTTGTCGTCAATGTTGAGCTGGGAGGCACCGGTTGCCGCGCCTTTGGCGTTTGCCACTGCGGCTTGCTGCTGGCCAGCCAAGGGCGGGCGGGCATCGCGCGCCATTCGCGTGAGCGTCTGGCTGTTGCCGGGCGTGGAAGGGCTGGAGGCTGGCTGCGGGCTGGCTGCGCCGGTGGGCTGCGGCTGGGGCGCATCGGGCAGGGATTGAAGGCTGCTGCGGGAGGCGGTGCTGGATATGCCGTTCATGGCCTGCTCCTTGATGAAAACCCTGACACTCGGGCAAGCCGAAGGATATACGTAATACCAAATCACCACAATCAATATATTTCATTGCGATTGATTGGCCTGCAAAAACATATTATTTGTTGCTTTATGTGGTTTTCAGGTGTTCAGCTTTCTTGCCGCAGCTCTTGCGGAGGCTTTGAGGGGGAAAAGCGGTTTGGAATGAGGAGGGGAAGACGGAGAAAGCATGCCTCATTCAGCTCCTGTATTTATAGCTGGATGTCCTAGTGGAATCTGCGCGAAATGGCATTTCACCCCTTCAGATTTGCTCCTGTTTTCGATGCCATCTGGCAGGCTGGATCAGCCTGGGGGCCACGGCGTTCACGCTGGCTGCGCTTGCCTGCCCGGGGCCTTCATGCCTGTCTGCGCCCCATCAGCCCTTGCGGGCGGATGGCCAGCACCAGCACCAGCAGCAGGTAGGGCAGCACGGGCGCGATTTGCGCCAGCGGCAGGCGCAGCAGGGGCGAGTCGCTGGCGGCAGGAGCCAGATGCAGGGCCTGGAGCGCGTCAAGCACGCTGGCATTGACGGCCACGGCGGCGGTTTGCAGCAGGCCGATGAGCAGCGAGGCGGCCAGCGCTCCGGCCAGCGACCCCAGGCCGCCCACCATGACGACGACGAAGATGATGGGGCCAAGGGCCTGCGCCATGCCTGGCTCGGTGACGAAGGCGCTGCCGCCCAGCACGCCCGCCAGCGCCGCCAGCGCCGCGCCGCAGCCAAATACCAGCATGAACACGCGCGGCACGTTGTGCCCCAGCGCCTGCGCCATCTGCGGGTGCGTGAGCGCGGCTTGCACCACCAGCCCCAGGCGCGTGCGCGCCAGCAGCAGCCACAGCGCGCCCAGCATGCCCAGCGCCACGGCCGCCATGAAGGCGCGCATGGCGGCAAAAGGGGTACAGATGGCCGTCTGGCAGACCGTGGCGCTGGCCGCGCCTGCAACCCATTGCAGCTCTAGCAGGCCCAGCAGGCCCTGTTGCGGAGGGCCGACCAGCGTGAAGGCCGCGCCTTGCAGCCAGGCGGGCGGGGCGAATTCCAGCGGCCCGCGCCCCCAGGCCAGTTGCACGGCTTCCTGCACCACGTAGGCCAGGCCAAAGGTTGCGAGCAGCTCGGGCACATGCCCGAAGACATGCACGCGCCGCAGCACCCAGCGCTCGAACGCGGCGCCAGCCAGCCCCACGGCCAGCGGCGCGAGCGCCAGCGCGGGCGCAAAGCCCAGCCAGCCCGCGAGCGACCAGCCTGCATACGCGCCCAGCATGTAGAAGCTGGCATGGGCGAAATTGAGCACGCCCATGAGGCTGAAGATGAGCGTCAGCCCCGCACTGAGCATGAACAGCAGCAGGCCGTAGCTGATGCCGTTGAGCAAGGTGACGATCAGGTATTGGGCGGACACGGAGCGGGAGACGGGCGTGGCGGATGCGGATGCAGACTCGGACTTGGGCGCGGTCTTGGCTGGACTGTGCGGAAGGCGGCGGCGATTCTATGAACGGCCTGCGGGCTGCCGTGCGCCTCTTCTACACTCCGCGCCCTGATGAAATTCCTGCTTGACTTCTTCCCCCTCGTCTTTTTCTTCATTGCCTACAAGCTGCAAGGCATTTACGTGGGCACGGCCGTGCTCATGGCCGCCACCGCGCTGCAAATGCTGGTGGTGTATTGGATGGACAAAAAGCTCAGCGCCATGCACAAGGCCACGCTGGCGCTGGTGCTGGTGTTTGGCGCGCTCACGCTGGCGCTGCAAGACGAACGTTTCATTAAGTGGAAACCCACGGTGCTTTACGCGGGCATGGCGCTGACCCTGGCTGCGGCGCTCTGGGGCTTTGGGCGCAACTTTCTGCAAATGATGCTGGGCAGCCAGCTGGCCTTGCCTGAAAACGTGTGGCGCAAGCTGTGCCTGGGCTGGGTGGCCTACTGCCTGTTCATGGCCGCGCTCAACGGCTATGTGGCGCTGTTTTTCAGCACCGACGCCTGGGCCAGCTTCAAACTCTGGGGCTTCGTGTTTCCGCTGATTTTCATCGTGGGTCAGGGCTTTTACGTGGCCCGCTACCTGGAAACGAATGTGGAAACAAAGGACACCCCCGCATGAACGCCCCCGACGCCCTGGCCCGCCGCATGGCGCAAACCTTGCACCAGGCCCTGGCCCCCACTGCGCTTGAAGTGCTGGACGAAAGCTGGCGCCACGCCGGTCACGCAGGGGCCAACGGCAGCGGCTATGGCACGCATTTTCTGGTGCGCCTGGCCGCGCCCGCCTTTGCCGGCAAAAGCCGCGTGGCCTGCCATCGCCTTGTGTATGATGCCCTGCGCCCTTATATCGATAGCGAGGGCGTCCATGCGGTTGCCATTGAAATACTGACCGCATGAACCTGGAACCTGTTCATGGTCTATCCGTGAGCGCGAACAGGTTCTGGCAGCCTAAGCTTGGCTTGCGTTGTCATCCGGTGCCCGCACTTGCTGCGGCGCTTTTCCTTTTTTCTTCAACCTTTCCCCGCTTCAAATGCAGAAAAAACTGATTGCAGCCCTGATCGCAGGCGCGCTGGCCGCGCCCGTTTTGGCCCAGAACGTGGCCGTCATCAACGGCAAACCCATCCCGCAGGCCCGGCTGGATGAACTGATCACGCAATTCAAGGATCAGGCCAAGCGCCAGGGCCGCCCCGTGCCCGATGACGTGACCAAGATCATGAAAGAAGAGCTGATCCTGCGCGAAATCTATTTGCAGGAAGCCGCCAAACTGGGCCTGGACAAAAAGCCCGAATTCGCCAAGCGCCTGGAAATGGCGCGCGAGAGCATCCTCATCTCCGAGCTGATGGACAACTATCAGAAAACCCACCCCGTCAGCGACGAGCAGGCGCGCGCCGAATACGACCGCATTGCCAAGCTCCAGCGCGAATCTGCCAGCGACCAGGAATACAAGGCCCGCCACATCCTGGTGGAAAAGGAAGACGAGGCCAAAGCCATCATCGCCAAGCTGAAAAAAGGCGAGAAATTTGAAGCCATCGCCAAAAAGCAATCCAAAGACGCCGGCTCCGGCGCCAATGGCGGCGACCTTGGCTGGGCCTCGCCTTCCAGCTACGTGAAGGAATTTTCAGAGGCCATGCAGAAGCTGAAAAAGGGCGAAACCACCCAGGAGCCGGTCAAGTCCCAGTTCGGCTACCACATCATTCACCTGGATGACGTGCGCAAAGCCACGCCGCCCGAGCTGCCCAAGTTTGAAGCGGTCAAGCCGCAAGTCGTGCTGCAGCTGGAGCGTCAGAACCTCGCCAAATACCAGGAAGAGCTGCGCGAAAAGGCCAAGGTGGAATAAGCGCCAGCGCCTTGTTTCTTCCACTCCAGCGCCTGCGCGGGCTTCACGGCCCCGCAGGCGCTTTTTCGTGGCCGTGACTGCCTTGGGGTTCAGGCGCAAGCTTTCGCCGCCTGGAGATTTGCCACGGCCAGCCCGTGGACGCGCAAAGGGCGGAACAGAATGTGCAAGACGCAGACAGTTTGCAGACAACAGGCAGACGGCAGACGGGCTGTTTTGCTTGCACCTCGCTCATCTATCCATAGCATGATGCCCTGATGGAATGGGCGCAAAAGCCGTTTTCCGGGAGCTGTATCCGCTCTTGTTTTTCTGCGGATCTTTCAACATCGCAGGCGCGTGCCCTGGCGCAGAACGCAGCCTGCGCCCGCCTTCAGGCGTTAGCGATGGCCGTGCGTGGTGCAGGCGGTGATCACGGGCGGCGCTTCACCGCAGGCGGCCAGAGCGGTATCAATGCAAGCGGCAGGGCACGTCGGAAAGGGAAAAGGGCATCAGAAAAAGGAGCGAATTCAGAGGGGGTAAAAAGCCGTTTCCCGCTCTTTCCACCAGGGCATCATGCTATTGGAAACAGAGCAAAAACAGCCTTTCTGCAACCCCTCCACGCCCTCCTTCATGCGCCTCCTTCATGCGCCGCCGCCTCGCGCGCGGCGCTGATTGCGGCGCTGATGAGCGGCTCTTGCCGGCGTTCGCGCAGGCAGGCGAACAGCAGGGCGACTTCGCGCACGGGGCCGCCCAGCAGTTCGGCTTCGCCCCTGGCCTGCGCGCGCTGGGCGGTTTCGGCGTGCAGCAGGCCGATGCCTACGCCGCCGGCGATCAGCGTGGCGGTCACGCTTTCCTGGTCAATGCTCACCATGCGGGCGGGGCGAAAGCCCTGGCTGTCGAACCACTCGTCCAGCACCTGGCCGCAGCAGGTGCCTGGCTGCGGGCAGATCCAGGGCCTGCCCGCCAGGGCGCGCCAGTCGGGGCTGGCCGCGTTGGCCGCCCAGCCCGGCGGCGCGGCCAGGCGCACGGCAAAGCGTCCGGCTTCGATGGCGTGCAGGCTGTCATCGGGCGCGCCCGCTTCGGCGTAAAAGCCTGCGTCCAGGCTGCCGCCGCGTATGGCGCGCGCGATTTCGCCAGATGTGCCGTGCGTGAGGGCCACTTCGATGTCAGGGCAGGCGTGCGAGAGTCGGGCCAGCAGCCGCCCCAGAACGCGGGCGCTGGGGTTGCGGATGGCGCCCAGGCGCACGCGGCCGCTGATGCGGCCTTTGATGCGCCGCGCCTCTTCGATGAACTCGCGGTGCAGGGCCATGATGCGCCCGGCCCGCTCCAGCAGCTGCGCGCCATTGGCTGTCAGGCTCATGCCGCGCGGCGTGCGCTCGAACAGGGCGATGCCCAGCTCGTCTTCCATGGCCTTGATGTGGGCGCTGATGGCGGGCTGGCTGAGAAACAGCCGCTCGGAGGCGCGCGTGATGCTGCCTTCGCGCGCCACGGCCAAAAGGGTGCGCAGTTGATAGATTTCCATGAGCCTGTGGCCGGTGTTCGCGGCGTGTGGTTTGCGGCTTTCGCCTGGGGGCTGGGCGCTTGCGCGCGGTTTACGGCGCGGGGGCTGGAACTGGGACGGGGGCGGGCTGCCACGCCAGCGTGGCGCCGGGCACGCAATCGGCCTGGGGCAGATAGGGCTTGATGTCGATGAGCGGCGTGCCGTCCAGGCAGTCCAGCCCGCTGACGAGCAGCCTTGCGCCCTCGCGCCGCAGCCGCTGCGCGACGGCCATGCCGATGGGGTTGGGCCGCTGGGGCGAGCGCGTGGCGAACACGCCGCGCAGCACGCCGTCATGCGGCGTGGGCCTGCGCAGCGTCTGGCGCGGCGCCTGGTGCAGCCAGTACAGCACGTGCAGGTGCGAGGCCTGTTCAATGCCCAGCAGCGCGTCTTCAAAAGCCGGGTCAATTTCCAGCCAGGCCGGCTCGCCCAGGCCGCGCACGCCGCGCGGGCAGTCCTGCAACTGCCGCCAGGGCGTGCGCACGCGGCCTATGGGGCGGAGCGTGAAAGCGTCATTCAAGTCAGGCGTGTTCATGCCGCCGCACTATGCCGGGCCGGGCGCGGCGCGTCCATTCAAATCTGCCGGGGGCGGCCCTCAGCCTTTGCGAAAGCGCGCAGTTTTCAGCTCTTTGATTCATAGCACGGACTCCCCGCCGGATGGGCGCAAAAGGCATTTTCCGGGCGGGCAGATTCGCTTCTTTTTCCGCAGCGCGGCCTGCCTCGGATTTTCTGAATGCCGCTTTCAGAAAATGCAAATTGCTTTCATGCCCTTGCCTTCCTAGCATTTGCGCGATGCGAATGATTCGCTTGTTTTGGCAGCGCGAATCCTTCGTTTGTGACAAGCACGCAGATGGAGTAAAGGCAGGTTCACATAAAAGGCTGGCAGACGAGAGCGCCTCTGGCGGGGCATGGGCATTTTTCGCGCCTTTGGCGGGGCGCGGCGCTGGCGGCGCTGCTGCCCGTGGCCGCAGCGCAGCAGGCTGCGGATGGCGGCGCACTGCCGGGCGTGACGGTGCGCGCCACGGCGGGCGCGGCCAGCGGCGATTCGCCCCTGGCGCCTTCCGCGCCGCGCGAGCGGCGGCGGCTGGCGCGCATTGCGGGCGGCACGGCGCTGGCGCTGCCGCAAGACGAAGGGCGCCTGACGGGCCTGCGCGACGCGCTGGGCGTGCAGCCGGGCGTGATCGTGCAAGACCTGTTCGGCGGCTTTGACGCGCCGCGCCTGAACGTGCGCGGCTCCGGCCTGCAAAGCCACCCGGTCAATCGCGGCGTGACGCTGCTGCTCGACGGCCTGCCGCTCAATGACGCCGACGGCACTTACGTCAGCGGCCTGGCCGATCCGCGCAACACGGCGCAAATCAGCATCCGCCGGGGCGCGAACGCGCGCTCGCCTGCTGGCGAGTCGCTGGGCGGCGAGATGGACTTTCAGTCGCTCACGGGCTACGACGGGCGCGGCCTGGCGCGGCTTCAGGCTGGCAGCTTCGGGCGGCGCGCCTGGCAGGCGGCCCTGGGCGCGGCCAGCGCCGAAAGCGGGCTGGATGCGCGCGTGAGCTTCAGCGGCGAGCGCTACCGGGGCTTTCGCCATCACTCTGATGGCCAGCGCAAAAGCGTGCAGGCCAACGCGGGCTGGCGCGGCGCTGGCGGCCTGCAAAGCCGCCTGTGGCTGGGCTGGACGGACCTGGGCTACCACATCGCCGGCCCGCTGCCGCCCGGCCGCGCCTATGGCGACCCCAGCCAGGTGCTGGGCGACGGCAACACGCCGCGCGACCGGCTGCTCAACCTCTACCAGCGCAACCCTCACCGCAACGCGCGGCAGTGGCGCGCCGCCAGCCGCACCAGCTGGGGCGGCGAGCGCCTGCGCCACGAGCTGGGCCTGTGGTGGCAGCACACCGACGTGCAAGAGCAAAACATGGTGCGCGCCGCCCTCTGGAGCGCCCGCACGCGCGGCGTGCAGTGGCAGAGCTTTTTCACGCCCTCGGCGGCCTGGCGCTGGCGGCTGGCCGCCGCGTGGGAGCGCAGCGACACCGGGCGCGACTTCCATTCCATCCAGCCGCGCACGGGCGCGCTGCTGCAACGCTTTGGCAGCTTTGACTTGATGGCCGAAAACGCGCGCGCCAGCGCCGGGCTGGACGTGGACGTGGCCCCTGGCTGGACGCTCACGGCCGATTTGCGCATCACCCGCAGCCGCCGCAACGCGCAAAGCCGCACCAGCGCCGCCGCGCAGCGGCAAAGCTGGCGCTACGCCACGCCCAAGGCGGGCCTGATCTGGCGGCCCCGGGCAGACCTGCGCCTGTTCGCCAACCTCAGCCGCAGCCACGAAGCGCCCACCTTCACCGACTTGGTGACCGGCTCCGTGGCGGCAAACAACCCCGCGCGCGCCGCCACGGCGCTGGCGCGGCTGGGCATGCAGCGCGCCACCACCGTGGAAGCGGGCGCCGAAGGCCGCCTGGGCGGCCCCGGCCAGGCCTGGGATGCGCGCTGGCAGCTTGCGCTCTACCGCAGCGCCATCCGGGGCGAGCTGCTGCGCACGGCGGATGCAAGCGGCTTGCAGGCCAGCACCCGCAACTACGCGGGCGGCACGCGCCACCAGGGCCTGGAAGCGGGCATGGAAGGCCGCTTGCGCCTGCACGGTCTGCCTGAAGGCTGGCCGGGCGGCGCTTTCGACTGGCGCGCCGCATGGACGTGGAGCGACTACCGCTTTCGCGGCGGCCCGCTTGCGGGCAAGCGCATCGCGGGCGCGCCCCGGCACTTCATCCAGGCCGAGCTGCTGTGGCGCGCGGGCGGCTGGCGCGCGGGGCCGACGCTGCTGTGGCAGCCGCTGAATGAATACGTCGATCACGCCAACACCCCCGGCTACGCGCAAAGGCGCTACGCCCTGCTGGGCCTGCGCGCCGAATACCGGCGCGGCCCCTGGCGCGTGCAGGTGCGCGGCGAAAACCTCACGGGCAGGCGCTACGTCAGCACCTTCGTCGTGGCCGACCGCGCCAATCCCAGCATCAACCTCTTTCCCGGCAGCGGCCGCAGCGTGACGGTGAGCGTCAGCCGCGAGTTTTGAGCGCTGGTTCCGAAAGCCCGCCTTGCGCCCTGCGCTCGCCTTGCGGCCGGGCCTTGGAGCGCGCCCGGAAGCATCGAAAACAGGAGCAAATCCGTGGGCTTGAAAACGGCGCTTGCGCACATTCCACTAGGACATCATGCTATGGATTCAAGAGCGAAAAAATGCCTTCTTTGCCTGACGCTGCTGGCCGCCTTGTGCGGCAGCCCGCCCGCCGCACTGGCCCAGCCCGCCGCGCCTGCTGCGCGCACTGGGCGCATCGAGCGCGTCACCATCGCTGACGAGCGGGGCGACCACGGCCTGCCCTCGCCCTTCACCCACGCGCCCGACGGCGTGGGCTACGCGCTGACGATGCTGGTGTTCGACTCGCTGCTGTGGCGCGACCGCCAGGGGCATCTTGTGCCCACCCTGGCGCGCCAGTGGCGCGAAAGCGAAGACCGCCTGGCCGTGGAGTTCGAGCTGCATCCGCAGGCGCGCTGGCACGACGGCCAGCCCGTGACCGCCGGCGACGTGGCCTTCACCTTCGACTACTTCCGCCAGCACCCCAATCCCTTCATGGACGTGAGCGCCGTTGCGGGCGTGGACGCGCTGGCGGGCGGCCGCGTGCGCGTGCGGCTGAAGCGGCCCAGCGCCTCTTTCGTGCCGCAGCTGGCGGCCACGCTGCCCATCCTGCCCCGGCACGTGTTCGCGCCGCTGGCCGACCCGCGCCGCATGAGCATGCAGGGCGTTGTGGGCAGCGGCCCCTACCGCGTCACCGGCTACGACAAGGCGGGCGGGCGCTACCGCTTCAGCGCCGTGGAGGGCCACTGGCAGGGCGCGCCGCGCGTGCGCGAGCTGGTGTTCGTGCGCATGGAGCCATCGCTGGCGCTGGGCGCGCTGCGCCGGGGCGATACGGGAAGGGCGGTTCATCTCGGTCGTACTCCTCATCAAACAAAGCAAATTACTTAAAGTTTATTGAAACTGTTGCGCAATGGCAATG
>NZ_JARVII010000043.1:0-8506 GCF_029813755.1 Ottowia cancrivicina
CCGCATCCAGCGGCACGGCCTGCTGAAGATCCATGCCGTCGCTGTAGGTGTATTGCTTGAAGCTGGCGTCCATGGGAATCCAGGCGTCGGGTGTGCTCTGGCCGGGCACATGGCGCGCGCCCCAGCCGGGGTGGTACTGAATGAAGGCTTCGGCCCACACGTGCTCCATGCGAATGGCCACGGGTTGGCCGCCTTTGACCAGCAGGGTGTTGGCAATGCCGCCCTGGCCCAGGATTTGTTGCAGGGCTTCAGGCGTTTTCAGGCCCCCGGCCCAGTTCTGCGCTTGCGCCAGCGGAATATCCACCGTGCCATAGACATAGCGGGCGGCGATGCCGCTGCTGCGCAGCAAGGCAATGAGCAAGCTGGCGGTGTCTGTGGCGTTGCCCGCCTTTTTGTCCAGGGTGTCGGCCGCGCCTTGCACGCTGCCCTGGGTGGGCGTGTAGTGAATGTGGTCATGCACCCACTGGTAAATCTTCAAAGGGTTGCGCTCTAGCTTTTGGGCCAGCTGGCGGATTTCGGGGCTGTCGGGCGCTTCCGGCGTGAAGGCCGTGTCGGCAGCCGTGGCGGCGCTGGCGGCTTTGGCTTGCGGCAGGCCGAGTTTTTGTTGCAGGGCGGCTTCGCTTTCGGCGGGCCGGGCTTCAAGGGGTTTTTGCACTTGCCAGGGCAGGCGCTGCCAATCAATGAGCGAGGGGGCCGGGCGCGGGGCGTTGTCTGCCAGAAACTGTTGCAGGGCGCGGCGGGCGGATGCCTGGGCGCTGGCGCTGCTTTTGGCTTCGGGGCCTTGCGCAGCTTCAAGCAGGGCCATCAGACGATGGTGCTTGTCAAGAAACTGCTGCTCAAGAGCCGCTTGCCTTTCAAGGATGGCAGCCTCCACGCCTGCGGCTTGCCACTGCTGGCGCAGCTGCTGCGATTGCTGCCGGATGCCCTCGGCGTAGGTTTGCAGGGTTTGCGCGCTGGCCAGGGCTGCGGCGGACATGGCTTTGGCGCTGCCCTGGCTTTCGTTTTGCAGCGCCTGTTCAATGGCTTGCAGGGCCTGGGCGTAGCGCTGTTCGTCGGAAGCGGCGCTGTCTTCAGCGGCCTGTGCAGCGGCCAGCTGTTTTTGATGCTGCATGGCGCGCGCCAGCGGCGCGAAGCTGGTGTTCAGCAAGGCGGCAATGACCAGCCAGGACACAAGCCGCAAGGCGCGCCCGCCCAGGCCGCAGAAGGCAGGGCGGTCCAGGCCGCCGTGCTGCACTAAAAGCTGGCGGCGTGCGCCCGTTTGCAGCGAATGGAGCAGAAAGCGGGCGGTCATGGCTGGGTCTCCTGTGTGGCGTGGTCAAGATGGCAGGGGTGATGGGCGGCGCGGCGAATGGCGCCGTTTTTGCGGCGGCGCGCGGTCAGGGCCACAGCTGCGGCAAGCAGCGCCAGCGCGGCCGGACTGCTGGCAGGCACGGCAGCGATGCGGCCTGACGGGCTGGGCGTCGGTGTCGGTGTTGGCGTCGGTGTTGGTGTTGGTGTTGGCGTTGGCGTTGGCGTTGGCGTTGGCGTTGGCGTTGCAGTGTTTTTCTGCACCGTGTATTGCGCCGTTGCGGTGGCCAGGGTCACGCCGGTGTCGTAGGTCTTGCGGGCTGTCTGGCGCTTGAGGTTGTGGCCGCTGCCGATGAGGCTGGCCTGCACGGTGTAGATGCCTTCGGGGGCATTGCGCAGTTTCTGGGCAGCCTGCAATTCGCGCAGGGCGCGCGGGGCCAGCTGGCCCAGTGCATGGCTGTGGGTGAAGACCACGCTGCCTTGCGGGCCGCGCACCGTGAGCTGCACGCTGGCGTCGTCAATGATGGCGTTGGCGGCCAGACTGGCGGCCACGTTGGCGATGAACACGGCGTCATCAGGCGCGTAAACAGCTTTGTCGGTGGCGACGGCGAGGCTGGCCGTGGGGCGCGCCGCGCCGCCCGCAACGATGGCAAACGCCGCGCTGTCTTGCGCAGCGAGCCGGCCTGCGGCGTCAAACAACTGGCCGCGCAAGGTGTAGTTGCCGGTCAGGGTCAGGCCGGTGTTCCAGGGCTGCGTGGCGCTTTTTGCAGCACTGGCGGCCAGCGTGCCCAGCGGCTGGCGGGTAAAGCGGGCCACTTCGGCGCCTTGGCTGTCTTCAATGCTCAGTTGCAGTTCAAAGTCAGCGGGCAGGCTGCCCTGATTGGTGGCGGCGGCATTCAGGCTCACGGGGGCATTGGGGCCGTAGGCGGGCTGGTCGGTGCTCACATGCAGCGCTGCCAGCGCATTGGCGGCTGCGTCAGGGGTGATTTGCTGACGGTTGTTGGCTACGTTGCATTCGGCGTTGGCGCGCGCTTCATCCACCACGGCTATCAGCGGATCGTTGCCTTGCAGGGCGGCAGCGGGCAGCGCCACATCCAGCCATTCGCCTGTTCCGAGCGCTGGCAAGGCCACTTCACCCAGCAGGCGCGTGCCTTGGTAGAAGCGCACGGCGCTGGCTTGAGCAGGGCTGCCCGCGTTGCCCACGCGCGCCGCCAGCCGCACGGGCTGGCCCGCGCCCTGGTCGATCAGGCGCAGGCGTCCCAGCGTCAGATCCACCGTTTGAGCGGCAGTACCCAGCGCCTGCGCCATGGCAGCAGCCACTTCGCCCGCGCTGTAGGCCACGGTGACCTTGCCGCCAT
Organism: Ottowia cancrivicina; assembly: GCF_029813755.1. Taxonomy (NCBI): domain Bacteria; kingdom Pseudomonadati; phylum Pseudomonadota; class Betaproteobacteria; order Burkholderiales; family Comamonadaceae; genus Ottowia; species Ottowia cancrivicina. The sequence continues at coordinate 2,646 of NZ_JARVII010000043.1, forward strand.
GCTGGCTGTTGGCGGGCTTGGGCCAGGCGTTGGCTTCCAGCTCGGGCAGATTGACGGTGCCAATGCCGATAACGTCCACGCGGCTTACGCCATTGGCCACCGTTTTGGACAGCTCGGAAAGAGCCTTGGGAATGCCTTCCCAATATCCGTCGCCCACGGTAATAACGGTCCTGCTGGAGGCGATCTGAGGCAGCGTTTTCATGTATTCGGACATGCGCCGCACGCAGGTCGGGCCGGAGCTGTAGCCGCCGTAGTTGCGCTTGTCTTTCAAGTTCTTGATGAGCTGCGGCAGCACGGCAGGCGTGATGATTTGCGCCTCATGCAGCGGAATGCCGTTGCCGTAGTACATCTCCTGATCAGTGCCCAGCATGAAGCGGATGGAGCCGTCATGCGGAATGATGTTGGGGTTTTCGACCGCCTTGATGACGCCTTCCATCTCCAGGTTGTAGAGGTGGCTGACGCTGCCGGAGGTGTCAATGCACACGCCCACGTCCTGCACGCTGCCGCCGCCCGCGCAGGTCACGCCCACGCGCAGGGTGTTGTTGCCTTCGATGTTTTCAATGACTTCCAGCCCGCTGTCGGCCATGACGTAAATGGGCGCATCACGGAAGGGCAGCTCCTCATTGCGGATCCGGAACGTCACGCTTTGCGATTGCTGCTGTGCCAGCGCGGCTACGCGCTCGCGGCCCAGCAGGGTGTCTTCGCCTGCGTCCCAAGCCTGGTTGCCGTTGGCGTCGATGAAGGCGATGACGTCAAAACCGCCCGCGTCGTAATTGCTGTTGTTGGTGACGGTGGCTGAAAGAGTGCCGCTGGCGCGGAAGGTGTGGTCATCCATTGTCAGCGCCGAGCGGTCGGCGCGGCTGACCATCAGGTCAGGCAGGGCCGCGTTATAGCTGCGCTTGAGCTTGATGGTGTCTAGCGCTTGCGAGGCCACGCCTTGGTAGGCAAAAGGCAATAGCGCGGAGTCATAGCCAGTCAGGCTCACCAGCACGCGGGCGTTGGTTTGCGTCAGGCCGTTGAAGGCAAAGCGGCCATCGGCTTGGGTGGCGCCTGTCTGGCGGCGCAGTACAGCAGTGCCCAGGGAGACTTCTTCCAGAACCAGTTGTGCGCCAGCCAGTGGCTCCAGGGTGTCAGCGTCCACGACGGCGCCGGAAACGTCCCATTGGATGGCTCCGGGCTGCGAGAGGGGCGTGAGGGGAATACGCGCCTCGGTTGTGCCCGTCAGGCGCAGCGTTTGGCGGTAGGCAGCGTAGCCGTCGCGCGTGACTTCAAGCTGCGCGTCACCTGGCAGAACACTGGCGAACTCGTAAGCGCCGTTGGCCGCCGTGGTGACGGCGCCTGCGCCCGTGAGCGCCACTTTCGCGCCCGCCACGGGTTGCTGGCTGACGGCATCGACCACCTGCCCGTAGAGCCTGTGCTGAGGGTTGGCTTGCGGCAGCAGCTCCACGGGCAATTCGTAGCGCCGTCCCGGCTCAACATGGACGGAAGCCACAGCCGATTCGTGCCCCGCCGCCGAAATCTGGATTTGCGTGCTGCCGGGCGCGAGGTTTTCCACGCTGGCGCGGCCGTCTGCTCCCGTTTGCGCGGTGCGCTGGTTCGCGCCGGTGAGGATGATTTCGGCGCCTGCCAGCGGTGTGCCCAGGCCGCGCGCCTGCACGCTCACTTCCAGCCGGGCCGGGCCGGATGAAGCGGATTCGGGCTTGAGCGCCACGTTGAAAACAGTGGCGCCGCCTTGTATTTGCACCTCCTGGCTGTGGGTCTGATAGCCCGCTTTCTCAAAAACAGCGGTTTTGTTTCCGGCAATGGCGTGGCCGGCAAATTCGTATTCGCCCTGAGCGTTGGTCTGGGTCTGCCACGTGCTGCGCTCCAGCCGCACGGAAACGCCTGCCAGGGGCTGCTGCGTGCCGGCATCCGTGACGACGCCTTTGAAAACCACCTTTCCTGCAATGGCCTTGCGCAGGGAAACGGTCAGTTCGGTGCGCATGCTTTTGGGGGGCATTTCCAGCGGCACCACAAGCCGCTCATAAGCGTTGGTGCGCGTGATGGTGATGCGGTTGTCGCCCGCTACATCCACCATCAAGGCCGTCGCCTGGCCGTTTGAGCCGGTGTAAACGGTACGCCCCTGGAAGAAAACGCTGGCGCCTTGCAGGGGCTGGCCGGAGTCGGCATCGAGCACGGTGACCAGCAATTCCGGCTTGCGGAAAACCGGGTTGAATTCAATCACCTGCCCAGCCACGGCGTTGAGCGAGGCCGTGACGGCAGGAAAGTTGGAAAAAGCCGCCGTAATTTCCAGCGTGCCTGCCGGCAGGTCATTCAGCTGGTACTGGCCGTTGTTATTGGTGCGCGCTTTTTGTCCGGCCACTTCAATGACGGCAGAAGAAACGGTGTAGTAGTTTGTGCCATTGAACTGCCGCGCAACTCCTTTCAAGGTAACCCCGGCGCTGGCGTTGCCGCTGCTGCTTGCCGTCATGCGGATGGCCCCCAGATCCAGCTGCTGGCCGGGTTGCAGTTGCAAGGGTGTTATCAGTGGACGAAAGCCGCTGGCTTGTATTTCCAGCTGCCAGGCGCCAGCGGCCAGGCGCTCAAAGCTGAAGCGCCCCTGCGCGTCCGCCGCCGTTTGCAGGCTCGCCTGCGACAGGCGTGCAGTGGCGCTGGCAAGGGGCAGCCCCGCTTCATCCACAACCTGCCCTCGCACGCTGGCCAGATCAGGATTGGTGGCGGGTTGCGCGGCCAGCCGCAGCGCGCGCAGAGCTAGCGCTGTCAGGTGTGGATCGCCCGCCCAGCTGCCATCAGGCCGCTGGGCCTGTTTCAGTGCCGTGAGGGCGGGCTGCATGGCTGCTGCCGTGTCCAGCCCTGGCAGCACGGCCAGCAGGGCCTGGGCGGTATGCAGATCGCTGCTCCAGGCTTGTTGCGGATTGCGCTGGGCAGTGAGCCAGGCGCGCGCTTTGGCAAGGGCGGCCTGCGCGGCGGGCTGTTGCCGCCAAGGCAGCAGGGCCTGGGCGGCAAGGGCGGTGGTGATGGTGGCGTCGCCATCTGGCGCAAGGGGCCAGGAGCCGTCAGCGTGCTGGGCGCTGGCCAGCCATTGCAGCGCCTTGAGTGTGGCCTGGGCGCTGGCGCGGCTGGCGGCCAGGGCGCGCAAGGCCCAAGCTGTGTCCAGCGCGTTGCCGGGCAGGCCCTGTGCGGCGCCAAAGCTGCCATTGGGGTTTTGCAGCGCGGCCAGTGCGTCCAGCAGACTGGCATCGTCCGCGCCTGCCTGCTGGCGCGTGAGGGCGCGCTGGGCAAGGTAGCGGGTGGCGGGGGCCGTGAAGCCGTCCATGCCTGCAATCAAGGTGGCAGGCACGCTGGCGTTCAGCGCCTTGAGCGCGGCAACCGTTTCATGGCGCGATTGCGCGGGCAGCGCAGGCGAGGCGGATTCGCTCGCCAGGCTGCCATCGGGCTTGGTCTGGGCTTGCAGCCATTGCTGGCCTTTTTGTAGCGCGGGGTCTGGCCCGCCTTGCGCCACGGCCTGGCAGGCCATGAACAGCAGCATGAGCAGGCATACCAAGCTGTGACGTGCGGATTGGCCGCCCTGTGCCCTGAACCACTGCATTTCTGTTCCCTGTACAAGAGTTGTTTCTGACGAATGGATACAGAATAAACGAATTCAGTAATGAAGACACATGGCACGCGCGCAAGCAAGCAGCGGATTGCGTGAACGAATTCACGCAATCCGCCGTTTTTATGGCTGCCAGGGCCGCTGCATGGCGCAGGTGGTGGGCATTTCGGCTTCGCTGGCGGGGATGTCGCGCACGATGCGAAAGCCGTAGCCGCTGCCTTCCACGTCAAAAGGCACGCCGGGCGCGCCTTGCTTGTCCATCACGCCGACAACGAGGTTTTGCTGGAACTGGTGGTCTTGCGCGCGCATGTGGCCGCTGCGGCCGGCCAGTTGCACTTTGGCGTTTTCAAGGCTGGCGGCGATGTGGGCGGCGGTGGGGCCGCCGGGGCGCTTGCTGGCGGCGTCGATGGCTTGCGCCAGCGCTTCGATGAGCAGTTGCTGGCGCAGGTGCACGTAGTCGTCTTCGGGTTTGGGGAAACGCTCGCGGAAGGCCTTGTAGAAGGCGGCGCTTTCGGGCGCGGGCACGTTGGGCATCCAGTCGGCCACGGCAAAAACCTTGCCTATGCCCGCTTCGCCAATGGCGGCGGGCGCGCCCAGGGCGTTGCCGTAGAAGGTGTAGAAGCGCCCGTCAAAGCCTGCTTCGCGCACGGCCTTGACGAGCAAGGTGAGGTCATTGCCCCAGTTGCCGGTGAGCACGGCTTGCGCGCCGCTGTTTTTGATTTTGGCGGCGTAGGGGGCGAAGTCTTTCACGCGGCCCACGGGGTGGAGTTCGTCGCCCACGATTTGCACGTCGGGCCGCTCTTTTTCGAGCTGGCGGCGCGCTTCGCGCAGCACGGCCTGGCCAAAGCTGTAGTCCTGCCCGATGAGGTAGATGCGCTTGAGGTCTTTGTCTTCTTTGATGACTTGCATGAGCGCGGCCATGCGCATGTCGGCATGCGCGTCAAAGCGGAAATGCCAGGGGCTGCAACGCTCGTTGGTCAGGGCCGGGTCAATGGCCGAGTAGTTGAGAAACAGCACCTGCCGCTCTGGCTCGCGGCGGTTGTGTTTGTTGATGGCGTCTATCAGCGCGGCGGCCACGGCCGATGAGTTGCCTTGCAGCACCACGCGCGCGCCGTGGTCAATGGCCGCGCGCAAGGCGGCCAGCGATTCGTCCACCTGGCCTTTGTTGTCGTAGCGGCGCAGTTCGATTTGCACGCCGCCACGGGCATTGACGCGCTCGCTGGCCATGAGCAGGTTGCGCCAGACGGATTCGCCCGTGTTGGCAAAGGGGCCGGACAGGGCTTCGATGAAGGCCACCTGCACGGGCGCGGGCTTGCCAGCGGATTGAACAGGGGCCGCTTCAGCGGCCAGAGCCGCGCCAGGCAGGGCGGCGCAGGCGGCCAGAGCCAGCAGGTTTTGCAGCAGGGCGCGGCGGGGGGGATGTGTCATGGGGGTGCTCCTTGGATGGGGAAAAAACGGGAATGCTAGGCGCTGGATGAGCGGGGCAGAACACTTGCCATTATTTAGCTTCTCTTTCTGTAGCAATGGGTCCTAGTGGAATGGGCGCAAGAGCCTGTTTCATGCCCCTGAATTTGCTCCTGTTTCTGATGATCAAGAGCGCTTGTCAAGACTTGCTCATGGCTTGCCGCAAAGGGCGGCGCAAGGTGGTTCCGCTCTATTTCTTTTCCTGAAAAAGGGGACAGAGAGCAGGTCGGCAGTTCGCACAAACCAGTCCAGCCACTCCGCGCTCCAGCCTTGTCAGAGAGCTTGCCCACAATCTGTTCGCGAGTGTCTGTTCGCCAGTGCAGTAAGTGCGGACTTGGGGCGGCCTCGGGCGCTTGTGGCTGTTGCAAATCTCTAATAAGGCGTGAGGTCCACCTGCGCTTTGCGCCCATCCCGATGCGCCTTTTTGCCCCTCATGGTCAGATCGTGGGCAGGTGCTGATAAAAAACCATCGCCCGCACAAGCCGGGAATGCAGGCGGCCTGCGAGGTAATAGAAGAGAGAAGAGGAAAGCGGATTGAATTCGCTCCTTAATCAATAGCGTTGGGTCCTAGTAGAACGTGCGCAAAGCGGCCTTTTGACCCCTCAAATTTGCTCCTGTTTTTGCCACCGCCCGGCCGCGCTCACTGCCAGCGCAGGGTCGCCAGGTCATTGACCGAGATGGGCATCTGCTCCCACAGCCCTTGCAGCCCCTTGCGGGCGGCGGTCAGCCAGTGCGGCTGGTACAGGAAGATGGCAGCGGCGTCTTCAGCCAGCAGGCGCTGGGCCTGCTCCAGCAGCTTCAG
>NZ_JARVII010000044.1:0-5863 GCF_029813755.1 Ottowia cancrivicina
CAGGGCGCGCGGGCCGAGGGCGCGGGTCTGCGCCAGCACGCTCAGGGCGGCTTGCACCACGGCGCGCAATTCCCAGCCCGCGCGGCCCGGCACGCGATGCACCAGCGGCGCGCCTTGCAGCATGGTGGCGCGGGCGTGGCGGGTGAGCGATTCCAGCAGGCGGGCGGCGCGCTCGTCGTCTGGGCGCAGGGCCGCGAACTGCTCGCGCGGAGCGGTGATGGCAATGCCGTGCGCAGCGCATTCGGCCAGCGGCAGGTAGTAGCGGCCACGGGGAATGTCCACGCTCAAGTCTTGCCAGAAGTTGATGAGTTGCAGCGCGGTGCAAATGGCGTCGCTCTCGCGCAGGGCCTGCTCTTGCGTCACGCCATACAGGTGCAGCAGCAGGCGGCCCACGGGGTTGGCCGAGCGGCGGCAGTAGTTCAGCAAGGCGGGCATATCGGCGTAGGCGGCGCCGTCGCGCGTCATCGTCACGTCTTGTACGAAGGCGCTGAGCAAATCGTCCAGCGGCTGCGCGGGCAGGCCGAAGGTGCGCATCTGCGCTGCCAGCGGAACAAACACCTGCGGCCAGCGGGGCGAAGGCGGCTGGCCTTGCGCTACGGCCAGCAGGTCAGCGCGGTAGCTGGCCAGATCGCGCAGCCGGGCGGCGGCGGGCGCATCGCCTTCATCGGCCAGGTCATCCGCCGTGCGGGCGAAATGGTAAATGGCGGCAATGGGCGCGCGCAAGCGCGGCGGGCACAGCCAGGAAGCGACGGGGAAGTTTTCGTAATGCTCAACCGGCTGGGGCGGCTGGAGCGCGAATCCGGCTGGCGGCGGGCGTTCGTCTGGGGGCATCGCGTTGCGCGTTTTCGTTCAGGCGCGCCACCGGAGCGGGAGAGATGGGAGAGAGAAGAAAGGATGACGAGCCTTGACCCCGGCACTGGCTCCACGGTTAGGGCTGCTTGGTTCCCCACCTGACCCGGTTGGCCGCTTCCCCATGCGGGAAGGCCCGTCGGGGCGCGATTGTAGTGGCTGGGCGCGGCGCGCAGACTGTCCGCCTGCTTTCATGCGCAGCCCCGGGCGGCTCAGGCCAGCGGCCTGGATTCGCTCTTCATTCGATAGCAGCAACTTCCCTCCAAACGGGCGCAAACGCCGTTTTCAGGGCGTTGAATCCGCTTCTGTTTTTGATGCCCCGCGTTTTCTCTTCACCCAGGCCCGCGCCGCACATTCCTGAAAGCCAGGTGGATTGCGGCGGCCATTCAGAAATCTGCGGCCCCCGCTTTCCGGCAGCCAATTGCCCTTTTCCGCAAGAGAAGCGCTGGACAGAAAGGCAAGGCACGCGGACGCAAGCCAATAGTCACTCGCGTTGGCCGGCACGCTTCAAGCACGAGACCGTTTGTCGATGCCGTGCTTTATCACTGCCGGGCAGACTTCCCTTGGCGCGATCTGCCAAGGCGCTTTGGCGCCTTTCGCGTGATTCACCTTCGGCACATCACCCTGAGGCAGCGGGACAGTGCAGCTCATGCAGCGTTTGCAGCAGGCGCAGCACATCCGGGCGGGCGATGGCGTAGTAGATGTTCTTGCCGTCGCGGCGGGTGCTGACCAGCTCTTCGCTGCGGAGCACGGCCAGTTGCTGCGAGAGCGTAGGCTGGCGAATGCCCAGCGCGGCTTCCAGATCGCTCACGCAGCTTTCGCCTTGCGAGAGCTGGCACAGCAGCAGCAGGCGGTCTTCATTGGCCAGCATCTTGAGCATGCGCACGGCGGCCGCCGCGCCGCTGCGCATGGTTTCGGGGGTGACGGAGAGAACAGAGGCGTCCATACAATCTATATTTTTATATACTATTGCTTTCTTAACTGAAAGGAGTGTACCTTCATGAGCAAAAGCTACCGCGACATCATTGAACACGTGACTTCCTGGCTGGGGCCGCTGCGCAAGGATATCCCGCAAACCATGCAGGCGTTTCACGCGCTGTCGCAGGCGGGGCAAGGCGATGGAGCGCTGGACAAGAAGACCAAGGAATTGATCGCCTTGGCGCTGGGCGTGGCGGCGCGCTGCGACCCTTGCCTGGGCTATCACGCACAGGCGCTGGTACGGCTGGGCTGCACGCGGGCGGAGCTGGAAGAAATGCTGGCGGTGTGCGTTTACATGGGCGGCGGCCCCTCCCTGATGTATGCTGCCAACGCACTGGCCGCCTACGAGGAATTTGGCGGCGAAAAGACCGCCACGGCGGCATGAATTCCCCACGATGGTTTCATCAACCCAGGCATATCCAGAAAGGAGACAAGCCATGAAACTCAACGTTGGCGGCATTGACCGCATTTTGCGTATTCTCGTAGGGCTGGCGCTGATTGTGGCAGCGGCGCTGGGCTACATTGGCTGGTGGGGTTATATCGGCGTGGCGCCGCTGGTAACGGGGATTTTCCAGTTTTGTCCAGCATACCGGCTGCTGGGCCTGAGCACCTGCCCGGTGAAATTGCAGCCGCCCGGCCAGAAAGAAAAATAGGCGTCAATTCATGCCACAAGAAAGCCCGGAAAGCATTCCCGGGCTTTTTTTATGCAATCGGCCTTCTGAAAAGGCGTAAATGGCGTTTTCAGCCTTTGAAAACTGGCAGAACATCGGCGCGACTGAGAATCTGCGCCAGAACGTTGAGCACGCCAAACAGAAAAACCCAAACCATCAGCCACAGGCCGCCATACACGTGGTAGCCCTTGCCTGCGCCAAATTTCTTGCGGCACGCATGCAGCAGCAAGGCAGGCACGAAAGCCGTCCATACCGTGGCGGCGAAGCCTACGTAGCTGATTGCCAGCACGAATCCTGTGGGAAACAGCAAACAAGCTGCCAGCGGCGGCAAAAAAGTCAGAGCGGCGGCCTTGCTGCGCCCGGCGCGGCTGGAGTCAAATCCGAACAGGTCGCTCAGGTAATCCAGCAAGCCCAGCGTGACGCCAAGAAACGACGAAGCAATGGCCATGTAGGAGAAAAACGATAGCACCCTGACCAGCCCGCTGCCTGCCACACCCGCCAGCGCGTCAAGCAAGGCGGCCACGTTGTCCTGCGCGGCAATCACCGGGCCGAATTCACTGCGCGGCAGATTGCCTTGCACGGCAAATTGCCAGAGCGCGTAAATCAGCAGCGCAATCAATGTGCCCAGCCACAGCGAGCGGGCCACCTTGCGCGCATCGCCCTTGAAATAGTCAAACAGGCCCGACACGTTGCCATGAAAGCCGAATGAAGCCAGGCACACGGGCAGGGCCGCGCCCGCATAAATCCAGTAATGCGTCTGGCCGCCTGAAGCCGTATCAAGCAAAATATCTGGCTGTGCCGAAGCAAGCAAGCCGCCATTTGCCCATAAAAAGCTGATGACCATGCCGCCAATCAAAATAGTGGTCGCGCGGTCTACCCAATAAACCGACCACCAAACGCAAGCCGAGAAAATCAGTGTGAAAAGGATTTGCCCCACCCACAAGGGCTGCTCCAACGCATGCGCCGTGAGATTGCCGCCCGTAAAAATATAGGCATACGTGAGCAAATACAGCACGAAAGCGACAGAAAGGCCATTGACGGCGCTCCAGACCGGACCTAGCAGGTCTTTGACGATGGTGTCGAAATTGGCGCCGCGCGGATAATGCGTGGTGGCCTCCAGAATCATCAGCCCCGACGACAGCATGGAAAACCAGGTGTAAAGCAGCACCGCCAGCGAACCAATGAACCAGACGCCTGAAGTAGCCGTTGGATTGGCGAGCATACCCGCGCCAATAACCGTGCCGGCAATGATCATGGCGCCGCCAAAAATGGAGGGATTTCTGGAATTCATGTTCAGGCTTTCCGTTATTCAGTGCAGTGTGGCAGTTTTAAGGCAATTCCAGGCGAATCGCGCCATTGCGGCCCGTCTGATTGGCTGCACATCGGTCAATCCCATCAGGCCACCCGTTTCATCAGCAGGCAAAAATTATACAAATACAAACGCATTGATTAATGCTGTTGGTCTGAATGAAAAGTGAAAGACGCAGGCCCGCAATTCACAGGCCGCCAGCCATTTTTGCGCGTCTTCGTGCGAGGCGCCTCTGGCCTCGCGCGCTCACGCGCCACACGATTGCGTTGCGAACGATTGCTAGCGTCTATCATCCACTGTACCGATTTTTTGCTTTTGGAAACGCCATGCTGCATGACTTTCTCAATCTGCTGACACAAATCCTGGCTTCCGTGGTGGGGGGCGCGTGCCTGTTGCGCGTATGGCTGCGCCTGCGCGGCGAGTCGTGGCAAAAACTGGTGCTGGCTCCTTTGCTGACCGTGCTGACTGGCTGGCTGGTCACTCCGCTTGAAACGCTGGCACAAGCGCTGCGCCTGCCAGTGAACCAGCCTGGCCAGCGCTGGGACGTGATCAGCCTGCTGGTGGCCTTCGTGCTGGAGCTGCTGCGGCAGGCCGTTCTGCTCTCGGCCTTGCGCCAGCCGCCTTGGAGCGCATGGCTGCCGCTGGCGCTGCTGGGTGTGCTATGGATGGCCCTTTCCGTGGCGCAGGTCATGGTGCTGCTGGCCGCGCTGGCTTCCTGGCTGCGCCCCGGCATGGATGAGCTGCGCTGGCTGGAGCGTCTCACCCGCCCGCTGCTGGCCCCCGCACGCCGCCTGCTGCCGCCGTTCAAGGGCATTGACTGGTCACCGCTGCTCGTGCTGCTGGTTCTCTATCTACTGGGCGTGGGGGTGTCTTACTTGCAGGGGCGGCTGGTGCAGGTTTTTCTGCTCTTGAAATAAAAGCGGCCCAGGCCCGTTCGGCCAGGACTTGCGGCCCACGGAATGTCCAGAAACGGCGGGAATCGCTTCAGCGTCTGACCCTGAATGCGAAAAAACAGCTCCGCGCAGCCAGCTATACAAGCCAAGCCACCCTTGAGCCATTCTTTCCGCAGCCCCATCCCCGCTTCGTCCTGTTCACGGTTTCAGTCTGATGACTGAATGACGGATTTCCTGATCTCCAAATGCCCCTGGGGTGGCAGAATTGCATCAACCTGATGAATCAGATTCCGGTCCAGATCATAGGTATGAAAATGCAATAAAACCGTCCCGTCGGCGCTGCGTTTCATGTCTGGCAAGACGTTTTCAATGCCTGCTTTCCTGATTTGCTGAATAGCCAGGGGCGCTGTTTCAGTCACCAATACGCCCCCTGCATTTTCCAGACGGGCAATCACGCCGGCCCACCATACGGAATCGGCTCCCCGGCCACATACATTCAAAGTGCGTTCGGCCCGGTTTTCTTCGCGCACGCCCAAAATAGATCCGTCAGGCAGCGCAACATATCCATACCGGGGGCCATCCATTTGCTGCTTGTTTCGCACGCCATAAAACGTGCAGCCGTCGCGCGTCAGAACGTCAATGACGCTGGCTTCCACTTGTGATCGAGGCCAGTTCAATTCGGCCTCCGCCTGGTCAAGAACGCGCTCCAGCGCGGAGGCGGCTGCGGTATCTGCTGTAAAAGTCATGATGAACATTCCACTTGCCAGAAGAATGAAATGATGAATCAGGGAAGAAAGGGTTTTGCTCAATTGTCAGCGTCTCCATCAAGAGGCAGTGTGGCAGGCGCATTTTCGTTCGGAATCATATTATTCATTGCCACGCGCATGTTTTTCGTGGCCTGCCAATTCGGGGTTATATATCAACTCCTTGCTTCGGAATATCCAACAAAAGCCCAAAACCAGAAATAGCCTCAATGCGACGGCTCTGGCATCTGTTTGTCGCATGGGTTTCCATGCAAATAACCTTCATACGAAACACGTATCCGCTCATCTGAAGCCGAAGCAAGTGGCAAATGCCGGCCAGGCAGGCCGCTTCACAGGCTGGCGCGCTACCATGCGCGCCCTTTTGTCTCTGAGCGCTTTCCTCTCACATGACTGTCTCGA
>NZ_JARVII010000045.1:0-5598 GCF_029813755.1 Ottowia cancrivicina
CACGGCCCCTCAGGCCCCTTCAGCCCCTCCGGCTTCTTCGGCTTCTTCGGCGGATGCCTGCGCGCCGCCGCCTGATTCGGGCTTGCTGGCGCTGCTGGTCATGGCGCAGTTTCATGGCTTGCCTGCCGATGAGGCCAGGTTGCGGCATGAATATGGCGGCGCGGCGTTCGATGTCACCATGCTGCTGCATGCGGCCAAGAGCCTGGGCTTTGCCGCCAAGGCGGTGCGCCAGCCGCCGCAGCGCTTGCACAAGGCGCCGCTGCCTTGCATTGCGAGCGACAAGGAGGGGCGCTTTTTCATTCTGGCGAAGGTGGATGCGGGCGGGCGGCAGGAGTCGCAGCAGGAGCCGCAGCAGTGGCGCTTTCTCATCCAGCGCCCGGGCGAGGCGCCGCAGGCGCTGGGGCATGCCGCTTTCATGGGGCTGTGGAGCGGGAAGCTGGTGTTTCTGACGAGCCGGGCCAGTTATGCGGGCGAGCTGGCGCGCTTTGATTTCACGTGGTTCATTCCCGCAGTCATCAAGTACCGGCGGCTGCTGGGAGAGGTGCTGCTGGTGTCTTTCGTGCTGCAACTCATTGGGCTGGTCACGCCCATGTTTTTTCAGGTGGTGATGGACAAGGTGCTGGTCAATCACGCCATGCAGACACTGAATGTGATTGCCGCCGGGCTGCTGGCGGCCACGGTGTTCGAGGCGCTGCTCACGGGCATACGCACCTATGTTTTCGCGCACACGAGCAGCAAGATTGATGTGGAGCTGGGCGCGCGGCTTTTCAGGCACCTGATGGCGCTGCCGCTGGGCTACTTTCAGGCGCGGCGCGTGGGCGATTCGGTGGCGCGCATCCGGGAGCTGGAGAGCATTCGCAGTTTTCTTACCGGCAATGCGATGACGCTGGCGCTGGATTTGGTGTTTTCGGTGGTGTTCGTGGCGGTGATGCTTTTCTACAGCCAGGAGCTGACGCTGATCGTGGCCGCTTCCATTCCGGTGTATGTGCTGCTGTCGCTGCTGTTTACGCCGGTGCTGCGGGCGCGGCTGAACGAGAAGTTCAACCGGGGCGCGGAAAACCAGTCTTTTCTGGTGGAGACGATCAGCGGCATCGATACCGTCAAGGCCATGGCCGTGGAGCCGCGCTGGCAGCAGAAGTGGGATAGGCAGCTGGCCGGTTATGTGGCGGCGGGGCTGTCGGCCACGAATGTGTCCACGGTGGCGGGCAATGCGGTGATGCTGGTGAGCAAGCTGGTGACGCTGGGCATCATGTGGCTGGGCGCGTCGCTGGTGATTGAGAACCGGCTGACGGTGGGGGAGCTGATTGCCTTCAACATGCTGGCCGGACAGGTGTCTGGCCCCATTTTGCGCATGGCGCAGTTGTGGAACGACTTTCAGCAGGTGGGCATTTCCATGAGCCGTCTGGGCGACATTCTGAACGCGCGCACCGAAATTGAAGGCGGCAAGACGCGCCTGCCCCGGCTGGCGGGCGCGATTGAGTTCGATCAGGTGTCTTTCCGCTACCGGCCTGACGCGCCGGATGTCATCCGCAGCCTGCAACTGCGCATTGCGCCGGGGGAGGTGATTGGCATCGTGGGGCGCTCCGGCTCCGGCAAGAGCACGCTCACCCGGCTGGTGCAGCGCCTTTACGTGCCCGACCGGGGGCGCGTGCTGATTGACGGGCAGGACATCGCCATCGTCGATACCGCCAGCCTGCGCCGCCAGATTGGCGTGGTGTTGCAGGAAAACGTGCTGTTTGGCCGCTCGGTGCGCGACAACATTGCGCTGGTCAATCCGGCCACGCCCATCGAGGCCATCATGCAAGCAGCCAGGCTGGCCGGCGCGCACGATTTCATTTGCGAGTTGCCCGAGGGTTACGACACGCTGGTGGGCGAGCACGGCGCGGGCCTGTCGGGCGGGCAGCGCCAGCGCATCGCCATTGCCCGCGCGCTGCTGGGCGACCCGCGCATTCTCATTTTTGACGAGGCCACCAGCGCGCTGGATTACGAGTCGGAAAAGATCATTCAGGACAACATGCGGCGCATCTGCCAGGGGCGCACGGTGCTCATCATTGCCCACCGCCTCTCGGCCGTGCGCGATGCCGACCGCATCATCGTGCTGGAGCGCGGCCAGATTGCCGAAGAAGGCCGCCACGCCGCGCTGCTGACCAATCCGCAAGGCATCTACAGCCACCTGTACCGCTTGCAACAGGGAGGGCGTGCATGAGCTTGCGCCACCGCTGGCAGGCCTGGCGCGAGCTTTGGGGCCGCTACGCCCGCGCCTTTGCCTGGCACTGGCAGCGCCGCGATCAGCTGCAAGGCCGCATGCTGCGCGAAGACGAAGCGCAATTTCTGCCCGCCGCGCTGGCCGTGCAGGAAACGCCGCCTTCGGGCACGGCGCGCCTGATCGCCTGGCTGCTCATGCTGCTGGTGCTGACGGCCTTTGCCTGGGCGCTGATCGGGCGCATGGACATCGTCGTCACCGCCCAGGGCAAGGTCATTCCCAGCGAGCGCAGCAAGGTGATCGCCGCTGTGGAAACTGGCAGCGTGATCGCCCTGAACGTGCGTGAAGGCCAGCGCGTGCGCGCGGGCGATGTGCTGCTGCAGCTGGACACCAGCGCGCTGGACGCCGAGCGCGACCGCGCCCTGGGCGAGCGCAACGAATCCGTCCTCACCCTCGCGCGCAACCAGGCGCTGCTGCAAGCCCTGCGCCACGGCCGCCCGCCTGCCTTGCCGCCGCTGGCGCAGCTCAACCGCGACAGCGGCGCCACGCTGGATGCCAGCCGCTGGCAGGCCGCCAGCGCCCATGTGCTGGGCCAGTGGCAGGACTACGCCGCGCGGCGCAAAAAGCTGGCGGATGACATCGCCCACTACGGCCAGGCGCTGCCGCTGGCCGAGCGGCAGGCCGCCAGCTACAAGGCGCTGGCCGCCACGGGTGATGTCTCGCGCGATGCCTGGCAGGACAAGGAGCAGGCCCGCCTGCAATTGCAGGCGCAGCTGCAAGAGGCGCGCAACCAGCAGGCAGGTCTGGCCGCCGAGGTCACGCGCCAGGCGCTGGACGAAATTGCCCAGGCCCGCCGCACTGCCGCCGCTGCCGCGCAAGACGCCTTGCGCGCCGCCAGCGCCAGCCGCCTGCACACGCTCAAGGCGCCCATTGACGGCACCGTGCAGCAGCTGGCCATACACACGCTGGGCGGCGTGGCGCAGGCGGCCCAGCCCATCTTGCACATCGTGCCCAGCGGCGGGCCGGTGGAGGTGGAGGCCTTCATGGAAAACAAGGACAAAGGCTTCGTGCACGCCGGGCAAAGCGCCGCCGTGAAGGTGGATGCCTTTGAGTACACCAAATACGGCACGCTGCCCGGCAGCGTCTCCCACGTTTCGCAAGACGCCATCGCCGACGAAAAGCGCGGCCTGATCTACAGCGTGAAAGTGCAGCTGGAGCGCGCCGAGCTGAACGTCAATGGCCAGCCCACGCCCATCACGCCCGGCATGTCGGTCAGCGTGGAAATCAGAACGGGCGAGCGCCGCATCATCGAATACGTGCTCAGCCCGCTGCTGCGCCACACCCACGAGGCCCTGAATGAGCGCTGAACGTTTGCGCTGGCTGCCTGGCGCGTTGCATGGCGCAGCGCTTGTCGTGCTGCTGGCCGCGCTGGCGCCGCCGCCTGCCGCCGCGCAGACCGGGCCTGAATGGCCGCAGGCCGCTGACGCCTCTGGCTGGCGTGACCGCCTCACGCCTTGGCAAGACCCGGCGCGCACCCGCCCGGCGCGGCTGGAGCAGCCATTGAACAAACTACTGGATACGCCGCCCCCGCCCGATCTGATGGCGCTGCCGCCCGCGCCCCCCGCAAGCGGGCTGGACTGCGGCCCGCCAGGCGGCGGCCCCGGCTCCGCCGCCGCACCGGCCCGCGCGGCCGCCAGCCCGCAGCACAGCCAGTGGGCGCTGCAAACCCTGCTGAGCGGGCAGCCAGACGCGCCGGCGGGCCAGCCGCCGCTGCTCACCCTGCCTGCCGCCATGCATCTGGCCCTGTGCCACAACCCGCAAGTGCGCGCCACCTGGCCCGCCATTGCCCAGCAGGCCGCGCAAGTGGGGCAGGCGCAAAGCGGACGCTGGCCCCAGGTGAGCGCGGGGCTGGCCCGCCAGCGCAGCCGCGTCAGCTATGGCCCCTCCGACGTTCCCAGCCACACCACCTGGGCCACTTCCAAAAACGCCGTCATCGCCTGGCGCTTGTGGGACTGGGGCGCGCGCAGCGCCCGCACGGCCGCTGCGCAGGCCCAACTGCAAGCGGCCCTCTACACGCAAGACGCCACCGTTCACCAAACGCTGACTGAACTGCTGCAAACCTGGGGCCGCGCCCAGGCCGCCCAAACGCGCCTGCACACCCAGCAAACCCTGGCTCCGCTGGCCAGCCGCACCGTGCAAGCCGCGCGCCGCCGTCAGGCAGGCGGCGCAGGCAGCGCCCATGACACCGTGCAAGCGCAGGCCGCGCAAGCGCGCATTCAGCTTGAACTGAGCCGCGCCCAAGGCGAATACGCCGAAGCCGCCGCCCGCCTGGCCTACCTCACTGGCCTGCCCGCCGCGCAGCCTTTGCGGCTGCAAGACGTTTTTCCGGCTGGCAGCGAAGAAGGCGGCGCAGACGACATCGGCCTTTCCGCTGACGCCGATGCTGATGGCCAAACCGCAGCGCATGACCCGGACCAGCCGGCTGACTTGGGCCATGCATCTTCCCCGGCCTTGCCGCCCCTGCCGGACTGGCTGGAACAGGCCCGCCAGCGCCACCCCGCCATTCTTGCCGCGCGGGCGCAGTGGCAAGCCGCACAAGAAGCTTTGCGCGCCGCGCAATCCGAAGGGCTGCCCACGCTGGATTTGAACCTGGCCCACTACCGCAATGGCCGCCCCAACAACGCCATCACCGCCAGCCGCACGCATGAAAACGTGCTGGGCCTGAGCCTGACCGTGCCCCTGTTCGACGGCTTTGCCAGCACCTACAAAGTCCGCGCCGCCCAGGCGCAGGCCGAGCAGAAATACATTGAATACCAGGCGGCCCAGGAGCAAACCCTGCAAACCTTGGCGCAACTGCACACCCAGACCCGCGCCACCTGGCAAAACCTGCGCCTGGCCAGGCAGCTGTGGCGGCTGTCCATGCAAGCCGCCCAGTCCACGCACCGCCAGTACGCCGCAGGCGCCGCCGACATCACCCAGCTCAACCAGAGCCTGACCCAGCTCCAGCAAGCCCAGCTTGAGCTGTCCCAGACCCTGACCGAATGGAACCGCGCCCGCCTGAGCCTGTGGCTGCAAGAGGCGGCCATTCACTGAAGAGCCGGTTCAAGATCCTTCTGTCGTTTGTGCCTTGCAGCTCATTCCAATTTCGCACTTTCGCCCCTCACAGGCAGATCATGAGCAGGTTCTGGGGCGCGCTGGAATCCGGGCCGTTTCTGCGTCTTTGAGCAGATTCTCAATCCGCGTTTTTTTCGTGCAGCAGTGCGCGCGCGTTGGCCGCCATGGCGTCAGCGCCGATGCCGCAGGTTTGATACAGGCGCAGGCGGCCTTGCGGGTCATACATGTAGCTGGCGGCGGTGTGATCGAGCGTGTAGCTGTTTTCAATGGGGCCGGGCGTC
>NZ_JARVII010000046.1:2500-5415 GCF_029813755.1 Ottowia cancrivicina
TTGGATCAGCCTTCCAGTGATAGCGCAATCGTTAGCAAAACGAGGTGGAAAACTCGGTCATAGCAGGTGATAGCCCTGTATGCGAAAGCGAATGTGTGGTACTAGACTGGTAACAAGTAGGGCGGGACACGTGTAATCCTGTCTGAATATGGGGGGACCATCCTCCAAGGCTAAATACTCATCATCGACCGATAGTGAACAAGTACCGTGAGGGAAAGGCGAAAAGAACCCCGGGAGGGGAGTGAAATAGATTCTGAAACCGCATGCTTACAAAAAGTCGGAGCCCTTTTGGGTGACGGCGTACCTTTTGTATAATGGGTCAGCGACTTACATTCAGTGGCGAGGTTAACCGAGTAGGGGAGCCGCAGAGAAATCGAGTCCGAATAGGGCGTTTGAGTCGCTGGGTGTAGACCCGAAACCAGGTGATCTATCCATGACCAGGATGAAGGTGCCGTAACAGGTACTGGAGGTCCGAACCGACTGGTGTTGCAAAACCAGCGGATGAGTTGTGGATAGGGGTGAAAGGCTAAACAAACCTGGAAATAGCTGGTTCTCTCCGAAAACTATTTAGGTAGTGCCTCACGTATTGCCTTTTGGGGTAGAGCACTGTTTTGGCTAGGGGGTCATGGCGACTTACCAAACCAAGGCAAACTCCGAATACTAAAGAGCAGAGCGTGGGAGACAGTGCACCGGGTGCTAACGTCCGGACACGAGAGGGAAACAACCCAGACCGCCAGCTAAGGTCCCTAAAATTGGCTAAGTGGGAAACGAAGTGAGAAGGCTAAAACAGTCAGGATGTTGGCTTAGAAGCAGCCACCATTTAAAGAAAGCGTAATAGCTCACTGATCGAGTCGTCTTGCGCGGAAGATGTAACGGGGCTCAAGCCAGTTACCGAAGCTGCGGATGCACAGCAATGTGTGTGGTAGGAGAGCGTTCTGTAAGTCTGTGAAGGCGGCCTGAGAAGGCTGCTGGAGATATCAGAAGTGCGAATGCTGACATGAGTAGCGTTAAAGCGGGTGAAAAGCCCGCTCGCCGTAAGCGCAAGGTTTTCTATGCAACGTTCATCGGCGTAGAGTAAGTCGGCCCCTAAGGTAAGGCAGAGATGCGTAGCTGATGGGAAACAGGTTAATATTCCTGTACCGATGTGCAGTGCGATGTGGGGACGGATCTTAATAGGTTGTCCGGGTTTTGGATATCCCGGTTTAGGTGGAAGTAGGTGTGCATCAGGCAAATCCGGTGCATATGTGCCCAGGCCATCGATCGAGCAAGCTTGCTTGCGAAGCAACTGAACGAGGTTCCAGGAAAAGCCACTAAGCTTCAGCTGCACACGACCGTACCGCAAACCGACACTGGTGCGCGAGATGAGTATTCTAAGGCGCTTGAGAGAACTCAGGAGAAGGAACTCGGCAAATTGACACCGTAACTTCGGGAGAAGGTGTGCCCTAGTAGTGTGATGAGAACATCTGAGCATGAATGGGTTGCAAAAAATAGGTGGCTGCGACTGTTTATTAAAAACACAGCACTCTGCAAACACGAAAGTGGACGTATAGGGTGTGACGCCTGCCCGGTGCTGGAAGATTAAGTGATGGGGTGCAAGCTCTTGATCGAAGTCCCAGTAAACGGCGGCCGTAACTATAACGGTCCTAAGGTAGCGAAATTCCTTGTCGGGTAAGTTCCGACCTGCACGAATGGCGTAACGATGGCCACACTGTCTCCTCCTGAGACTCAGCGAAGTTGAAATGTTTGTGATGATGCAATCTCCCCGCGGATAGACGGAAAGACCCCATGAACCTTTACTGTAGCTTTGTATTGGACTTTGAACAGATCTGTGTAGGATAGGTGGGAGGCTTTGAAGTGGTGACGCCAGTTGCTACGGAGCCGCTGTTGAAATACCACCCTGGTGTGTTTGAGGTTCTAACCTGCGTCCTTGAATCAGGACGGGGAACAGTGCATGGTAGGCAGTTTGACTGGGGCGGTCTCCTCCCAAAGCGTAACGGAGGAGTTCGAAGGTACGCTAGTTACGGTCGGACATCGTGACGATAGTGCAATGGCGCAAGCGTGCTTAACTGCGAGACTGACAAGTCGAGCAGGTGCGAAAGCAGGACATAGTGATCCGGTGGTTCTGTATGGAAGGGCCATCGCTCAACGGATAAAAGGTACTCTGGGGATAACAGGCTGATACCGCCCAAGAGTTCATATCGACGGCGGTGTTTGGCACCTCGATGTCGGCTCATCTCATCCTGGGGCTGTAGTCGGTCCCAAGGGTATGGCTGTTCGCCATTTAAAGAGGTACGTGAGCTGGGTTTAAAACGTCGTGAGACAGTTTGGTCCCTATCTTCCGTGGGCGTTGCAGATTTGAGAAAGCCTGCTCCTAGTACGAGAGGACCGGAGTGGACGCACCTCTGGTGTACCTGTTGTCACGCCAGTGGCATTGCAGGGTAGCTATGTGCGGAAGAGATAACCGCTGAAAGCATCTAAGCGGGAAACTCGTTTCAAGATGAGATCTGCCGGGGATTGATCCCCCTGAAGAGTCGTTCAAGACCAGGACGTTGATAGGCTGGGTGTGGAAGTGCAGCAATGCATTAAGCTAACCAGTACTAATTGCTCGTGAGGCTTGACCCTATAACTTTGATGCTCAATGAAACATCAAGAAAGAGCCGGATGCGTGCAGTCATGATTGAATGCTGATAGAATTCTATGGGTTGGCAATGAGTGCGCTTGAATCATGCGAACATTCTGAGCGTTCTTTATTGCAAAAAGTTAAAGCTTGATGACCATAGCAAGGCGGATCCACTCCTTCCCATCCCGAACAGGACAGTGAAACACCTTAGCGCCGATGATAGTGCGGACTCCCGTGCGAAAGTAGGACATCGTCAGGCCCATTGATTGAAAAGCACCCGAATGGGTGCTTTTTT